>CAYWJE010000219.1:2456-6161 GCA_964458525.1 uncultured Verrucomicrobiota bacterium | reverse complement strand
GCATGAAAAAATGTAGGCCAGGATTTTATCCTGGCGCAAAGAGCGCGTATTTGCAACCTGTTCGGGGCATACCTGAGCCGTTACCAATATCCAGGGAATCCGATGAATATTGGAAGTTCCTTGTTGGATATTGGATATTCAACTGCTCTTTTTGGATTTAACGCAAAGCCTCTCTGTTCAGAACTGAAGGGACGACTTCCGCGTCGTCCGCGGAGTTTTTGCGAAAGCCTCAGATGGATATGGTATGCTTTTGATAAATGCAAAAGCTGCACAGGTTGCTCTATTCTCCCTCTTCGTGGGATATGCGACATCGACACGTTGTTGTTTGGTTACTACTCAGACATCTGAGCAATTACGTTTTTTGTTGCTATTGCTAGACAATCAGGCACGATCATGTTGATCGCTAACACATACCTGAATCCGTGACAAGGTTTTATCAAAACAGTGCAATCATCAACTATATGACATCATCTTACATTTTCTTGTATCACCAAAAAGATGACGAGCATTTATTGTTATCAAGACAGCCCTATGGGTAAGGCTATTATGCCGCATCTGCCCCGACTCTCGAAGGTCGGGATTGCAAAGGGCTTGCAGTATGCTAATATAGCGACACCCTTTGCGCCCCTGCCCGTAGTGACTGCACCACAAGCGCTGCAGGCGGGTTGCATCTGCGGCATACTGACCTCATCACGGATTCAGGATATACACACTGTTCATCCTGTCAAAAATACTCTTACTAGAATTATTCCGTCAAGCTGGTTCACAATGGACTATTTCCTCATAATCACGGGCTCGATTCTTATGCTCGCAGGCATTGTCGGGTGCGTTCTTCCGATGCTTCCAGGGCCGCCGCTGAGCTTCGCCGGTCTTCTGCTTCTGCACATCACGGGAAGACACCAATTTTCCGGAGGCTTTCTTCTCACTTGGTCCCTTGTAACGCTCGCCATAACCCTGCTCGATTACTGGATACCAGTGTGGGGCGCAAAGAAATTCGGGGCGGGCAGGCCGGGCATATTGGGCAGCGTGATCGGGCTCCTCGTTGGGCTGATATTCTTCCCGCCATTCGGCATAGTCATCGGACCGTTCGCCGGCGCGGTGCTCGGCGAACTGTTTTCCGGAAAGACTTCCGGGCGCGCATTGAAGGCCGGCTTCGGCTCGTTTGCGGGAGTCTTTTCAAGCACAATACTGAAACTGACCGCATCCGGCATGATGACCTGGTTCTTCATCAGGGCGCTGGTCAATTAAAAAAGCGGATTTTCAGTAAAGCAGTCTCTGCGAGACTGCTTGCTCTTGACGGGAAGACCGGCCTCAACGAGACCAGTTTGTGGGACACGAGCCGGAGGCTCATGCCACGGAAGAGAACCCGTTCTTTTGTCGTGGCATGAGCGTCCTCGCTCGTGATCCTTCTCTTCCATTTTCTATTTTAGCGCAAGATCGCAAGAGGTACGCTTGCGCCACGCCTATCAACAAACTTATCTCTGCGTTTCCAGGCAGTGCAGCAGCAGGTTGACTATCGGAACGGGAAGATAGAGTCGGACGAATTCCACGGATTTGACGTCATAATATCCGCTTCGCTGGAGGCATTCACTCTCGATGCACAATACGTCGCTTCTAAAATCCTGCCCCCAGCCCATCCTGCGATTAGCGCCCACGAAGGCGACACCATATTGAATACGCGTATTGGCGCCAGACTTCTTCTTCTGCTGGATGATATTATACATGGAACACTCGCTTTCGTTGCCGAAATTCAGCTGCCTGTTATTCGAGTTTTCCTTGACAAACTGAACGGCCACGAGCTGGTTCGCATTATCGGTGACCAGTAGAATCCTGTTGAATAACATCCCGCCGTCAGCCACATCCTTGTTGATGGTGTAATACCGGAAACTGCCGTTGGCAAAATACGGCGTGCCGACCGATTTGGACGAGCCCGACCGCTCATTCAGCATCTTATGCGCCTCGGCAACGTCCATGAGATATGTCATATTCTCGAATATCTTGATATCATCATGCCTGTCGAAATCCGTATTCGCCTCGCCGAAAGGAAGCAATATGCTCAGGAGGTCGTCCTTGACCGACTTCGACGAGGTCATGCTCCTGTTCCAGTTGACCACAAGGGAAAGGTTGTTGGTGGCCACCGCGCCTTGAGAAGGCTGGGACTCAATCTGAACCGAAGACGACGGAACAGGACCGGGCGCAGGTGGCGCCGCAACCGCGACCCGCCCGACAATCGAACGAGCCTCCGCCTGGAGAGGATTACCAAGCGCTTTATTGCGCTCCCCGCGCACGGCAAGCGCAGCGCCCGCATTGTCATCAGCCATGAGTTTTCGCTCAGCCGCATCGAGAGCCCCGACATAGCTGTCCGTCAACGTGACAATATCCTGCAGAATTTTCAAAACCGGCCCGGAAATCAGCGACTGGCAATACATGACCTGGAACTTCTCAAGCCCAGATATCGAGGTCTGGATATCTTCCGCACCGACCGTCATGGCATTGTTGAACCGGTCCCTCTCATCCCGCAGAAGCGCCAGGTCGCTGCCCCGATTCTCCGACTTAAACTGCTCCTCCAACTGGCCAAGGCACTGTAAGTAGATGGCGTTGATTCGATCAAGAAGCGCCTGTCTCTGGCTTTCAAGCTCACCCAGCTTCGCACAGTAGACACCGCCAATGGAGCGGATATCTGCGGGCAGTTCATCGAGAAAAAGAATGCTTTCAGCCGGCGACTGAACGGGAGGGGAAAGCGCCGCCGTTGAAGTCTGCAAGGGGGAATCCGCCAGACTTGTTTTATCTTCGTCAACTTTGTCTTGAGCGACGCGTCCGGGTGTACCCTGACCCGTCGAAGGAGGCGGCACTTCACTTTTCACACCACCGCGCGGCGGCTCCCGCCCTGCCTCAGGATGAACCTCGCCTGGCGCGGCTGGCACGGGCTCGCCCGACGCCGGCGCGTCAAACGTTTGCTCCGCTGGCACGCGCGCTGCCGGCTCTTCTTCAGTATCCGTCTGATCAGCCCCCATCTCCACCAGTATCCAGATACCAAGCAAGCACAATAGCAGTGTGGTGAGGCCGATGAACACCTTCTTAAACGGAGACGACTCGTCCAGACCGTCATCCGCCGGCACGCCGTTCCTGCTTCCAACAAGCTGTTCCGGCGAAGGTTCGGGCACAACCATGTTATATTTGCAGTCAGTGCACTGCACCTCCTCCCCCGCCATGGAGCGCGGAAGCAGCATGGCATTATCGCAGCAGGCACAATGAATCTCCATCTCCGGCGCGGGCACTTCGACGGGGTTGCCGCAGTCAGGACAGTTGAACACCTTACCGACCGACGCGTCGCGAACCGCCAATGACTTGCGGCAACTGCATTTGAAGTAGATGTCAGGCATCTTCCTATCCTTTGCGGTGTAGTGTTGCATGTCACACCAGCCCCGTCAAGCACATAAAGACGGAATTTGCTGTCGGGAATTTGCTTGATAAACAAGAGATGACGATGTAATATTATCAGCAGCATGAAAATCGCCGTTATTTCGGATCTTCATTTCGCCGATACCGATATCGGGGCGCGCGCGGGATCGCTGGCCGACATTCTTCTGTTGCGCGCCGTTCACCGCCTCAACCGGATGATTCAGCCGGATGTCGTGCTGTTTGCCGGCGATATGCTGAATGCCGGCGAGGATACCGATGGCGATGAGAAGCGGCTGCATCTGA
>CAYWJE010000219.1:0-2446 GCA_964458525.1 uncultured Verrucomicrobiota bacterium | reverse complement strand
TCCTACATGCTCCCGTCATCATGATACCCGGCAACCACGACGGTGATGCCAATGCCTTTTACAGATCTTTTGCAGCGCCCTCCGAATTCACGGACATTGCCGGCGCGCGTTTCATCTCGTTCGTTGACCCGGAGGAGCCCGGCTATAACGCGCTGCGTCCGAAACAGCACCTGGAGCGAATGCTCGCAGCGCGCAGGGGCTGGAACGGCCCCATCATCATGCTCCAGCATGTGCCAGTCTTCCCGCACGGGAGCTCCAAATGTCCTTACCATTACATCAATGGGAACGAGGTGATCGCCGCAATGCGGCAGGCGGGGATCACCCTCTCCGTCAGCGGCCATTACCACGAGGGGTTCGATCTCGTGACTGCCGCAGAACTCAATTTTGCGGCAGCCCCGGCCCTGTGCGAAACGCCTTTCTCATTTCTCCTGCTGACACTCGAGGATGGAAGAGTCGCCGCGCGGCGCCACGATCTCGCAATGCCCTCCGGCCTGCAGCTCTTCGACTGGCACGTGCACAGTCCATTCGCCTATTGCAACGAAAACATGAATATTCCGCTCTCCGCGCGCATGGGAGCGGCCATGGGCCTATCCGGCATCTCGATATCGGAACACTCGGCGCACCTCGCCTTCTCACGCGAACACTACGGAAGGAGCGAGTGGTTCACGAACGGGATGAAAGACGCCGCGCGAGAGGATGACAGGACCAACGACTTTTTCGACATGGTTGAAGCCGCGCGCAAGGAGCATTCCTCGCTTCATGCCGGGATCGAGCTCGATTTCGATGCGAGTGGAAACCCGGTAGCCCGCCGGGAGCAGGCAGCGCGCGCCCAGGTGCATCTGGGTGCCGTTCATCAGTTGACGGCAGTGATTACCGGGAACGGCGATTCGAACGCTGTAAAGAATGAGTTCATGTTCCTCACGCGCAGGATCGCGGAAAGCGGCGTGATTGTACTCGCCCACCCGTTCAGGGTGTTCCGCCGCGGAAAGATCGAGACCCCCGCCGACCTCTTCGCGCCGGTGGCGGAGATGCTGAAAAAACACGGGGTTGCCGCCGAGTTGAACTTCCATACAAACGAGCCGAGCCCGGAATTCTTCCGGCTCTGTATCGAGAGCGGAGTCAAGATCGCCCTGGGCAGCGACGCGCATAATATGTATGAAGTGGGCGAATTCGCGCCGCACCTCGCGTTCCTTCGGAACTCCGGCGTGGCTGAAGACGACCTTTCGAAAATCCTTCTTTCGCCCCCGGCCTGATCAGCCTGCCTGCCAGAGGCCAATGGCGGGATTGGAAATATAGTAGATCCGCTCGCCATCGGGAATGGTGTTGAACCCGTCCTGCAGATTCTCCGGATCATATCTCTTCATCGCGGCGCCGAGATCGGCGAACTCGAAGCCCACTCCCTCTATTTCCCCGCGGGAAAGTCCGCCCGGCGCGTAAGTTATTTTGAAACGGCCCTCGCTGGACCCATGAATAAGATGCGCGGCGGCCCCAAGGCAGTCGCGCAGCTCCAGATCATCAGCAACGGCGCGCAACGTGGCATCTGTTCCCCGATACCCGTACTTGCGGATCAGGCGATCAAACACCTCCGCTTCGCCGAACTCCACCAGGCCGGGCGCGAGAATGAGCAGCTCGCCGCGGTCTGCTATGGCCATGCGCGTTCGGTAGACAGCCTTGTTTCCGATCCAGGTGCTCTTGAACTCGCCGGGGTCGAGGTAGACAACCACCTTGTCGAGACGCGGCACACGAGTGATGTTCACCTCCCGGCTCAGCTTCGCCGCGCGCTCGTAGGAGTCACGTCCGCCGCCCGCGAAAAGGCCGCGAGTTACGAGACATCCGGAAGGGTTCACACCGCGCACGATGAGTATGTAGACCAGCGGGAGCGAGCCGAGGAATTTATCCTCCGCCTCGTTGAAGAGAGCGCGCACGGGAGTGTTCACGCGCCCCATAATGCTCTCCATGTCGCATACCGCGCCAAGAAAATGGCTCTTGTTGATCGTGTCGCAGCCTGCCGTGCCCACAAGAATGTTCTTGTTGCCGCCCGCCATGCCCGCCACCTCGTGCGGCACCACCTGGCCAACGGAGAAAATAACGTCATTGGCCGGATCGGTCACGGCCGGATCCACCTCCACGCGAACAGGGTAATCAACCTTGCCGCCGCTGAGCTCGCGCAGGCGCGAGCCCGGCACCTCGCCCATGCAGACCAGATCCTTCTGCCAATCGTGAACGATAATGCGTTCATGCGGAACACCGGGAAACATGGTGTCTATTTCGGACTCCGTCATCGCGCGGTGCGTCCCGAGCGCCGGCAGAAGACTCACATCAGACCCCGGAGCGAGCATCGAGTAGAGCGAGGAACACACCTCACCGGCGCCGGAATGGAAACGTGAGAAATCCGGCGGCACGATCAGCGCCTTTTCAAGGCCACGCGGCAGATGGGAAACGCACT
>CAYWJE010000218.1:0-6171 GCA_964458525.1 uncultured Verrucomicrobiota bacterium | reverse complement strand
TCGCTGATCACGGCGCAGGACAGAGACGATGACGTTCTCTGGAAGCCGGCGCGGATAACGACGGCGGCTTCAAGGCACACCTACACCATGACCGGGACAAAGCTGAGCGAGCCGCTGTGGGTGGAGATCGAGGGGGAGTTTGTGAAACCGACAGGCGGCAGCGGAGTCGCCGGCGCGGCAAGGCCGGATTTTCAGGTAACCGTCCTTAAAGTTGACTCCGTTGCGATTGCTGGACACGGTGCGGATGGCGGTGCTGCTGATGCCACAGAAGATGCTAGAGCTACCAAAACGGGCTTCACATGGTATTCGGCGAGCACTGGAGACGAACTACTCTCTCGGCTAGAGACCTTCTGCGGAACCGACAAAACAATTGGTACACTTGTTATTTTTTCACACGGCTATTGGAGGGGCTTGATTCTTGAGAATGACAAAGGCTTCTATGTCAACACATACGGACTGTCTGACGCAGCGACTATTGACGATCTGGCTGCGAAAATTGCATCCGATGATATCCGCTTCTGCAGCCCGATGATCAAGGTGCAGGCCTGCAATACTGGCTCTGGCACAACAGCCAACTTCGCCAAGCGTCTGTCAGAAACTACGGACGGTACTACCTACGGAGCTACAGGCCTAAGCAGTCCGGAAATAAGTGGCGGTGTTGAAACAGGCTGGTTCTGGTCTTCTGGATCAGCATGGAAGAAGTGGGTCGATGGTACGGAAGTGGCGAATCCACACACAACTGATGCAGACTTGTCGACGCCAAATCCGTATGGCTCAAACAAATTGCGCTGCTGGTGAATTCAAGGGAGGATACTATCATGTTAGTTAGAGTCACTTGCTTCTTATTTCTGCTCTGCACGGGGATCAGCGTCTTCGCTGGACAAGAACACGACGGATATACGAGACTGCTTTGCGCTGTTCTTGAATCATCGAATTCTGAAGATCCGGAGATTCGGAGCAACGCTGTTGTAGAGGGGCTGGCATATCTTGATGGCGAAACTGCTGATGTGCTTCGTCTTCTGCTTCTCTTCAAGGAAGACGTGCCCGTGATCAGAGAAGCTCTTTTACGGCAACTATCCGGTTCTACCAGGAAGAGCGATGCAGTGGAATATCTGCGTAATCTCGCGCAGAACCTGCCATCCCCGGAACGGAAAACAGAAATTCAAGTACAGGCGGAAGCTCTGCGACAAGCAAGTTCTGCACCGGGGGTTGATGGCGCGAAAGTTCACAAAGAACCCAGACAATACTCAGGCCCCCTCTCTGGAGTACAGATCAATCTCCTGAATGATAGTGTGGCGAGATCCCGTATCTACGAGAAGCTTGGGAAGCAGCAGGGACGGTCATCTTGGGAAATCCTGCAATTGTTTCGTGCGGTTGAGACGGATCCATATCTTAAGAAGGATATCTCTCAACGGCTTGGCAAGAAAGAGGCCGGTCGAAGCGAAGATCGAAAGAGTGGTCAGAACTGACACGGCACAGATCCATGACAGCGCAGAAGCAGGCATTGCCGGTATGACCACTCGCCCCGATAGAGCATGAAGCACGCCACCAGAAGTGTCACGCTTGATGCTCTACTCGGTTCGCCTGCGGCGATATGTTCTTCACCGCCAGGGAATACGCGAAGGCGAGGAAGGCGTATGAAGAAGCCGAGCGCCTTGCGCCCGGCACGGAAGAGGGCGGCTACGCGCTCATGCAGGCCAGCCGGTGCAGTACGCAGCTCAAACAATGTAAGAAAGCCATTGAGTGTTACAAGGGCTTCCTCGGCAAATACAAAACCAGCTCCCATGCACCGGACGCTCTGCTCCGAATGGCGGTAGTTTATGTTAGCCATCTTGGAGACGATCCGTCCGGCAAGAGGATTCTTGAAACCATCGCCAATGAGTATCCCGACCATAAAATGGCGCAAAGAGCGATGTATTACCTGGCCACATTGGATTTATGGGACAAGCGGTGGAAACAGGCGAAGACCCGTTACCTTGCGCTGATGGAACGCTATCCGGACACGGCATACATTCCTTACATCACCAGCACGATTCTTCCGGAACTGGAAGGACATATTAAAGAAAGGAGAAACGATGCGGACACAGGAAAGTGAGAAGGCCGGACTACCGGCGGCGGCGGCGGCGAAAGGCAGGCAATTATTTCATTCACTCGCCGCGTGTTTCCTGCTATACATAATGATGGCGGCGGCGATTTATGGCGAACCAAAAAGCGTAACCGTCAAACATGGCACACACGCATATCAGACGTTCAAGACGACGCAGGAGGGGGAGACACACACCTTGAACATCAACAAGGCGACGACCGCTCCGAATATCGCGCGCTCGCTGATCACGGCGCAGGATACACAGGATCAGATTATCTGGAAGCCCGCGAGGATAGAGACAGAGGGACAGACGCACACTTACACGATGACCGGCACGAAGCTCAACGAGCCTTTGTGGGTGGAAATCGAGGGCGAGTTCGTCAAATCGACGGGCGGCAGCGGTGTCGCCGGCGTGGTCAAGCCGGATTTTGAGGTGAGGGTTAATGTTGTTGAATTCGATAACGTATGGGTTCGGAACCTGAATTCTCTGGCATCGGACAATTTTCCCGACTACGAAAAGTGTATTGCGATCGGATGGGATGCGGCGGGGGAGATAGACCTTGAGGATTACCTGAAGATCAATCCGGAAGGCCTAACTTTCGATGACGTTGATGATGTGGTCTCGCTGGAAATCGAAACACGGATATTCGGTAGCGGATCAATCAACGGTTCTGTTTTGGACTACTCGAATACTGATCCTGGGGATGCCAATATTTATGCTTTTGCCGTTCGGCTTCTTTGTGGCGGGACTGTCAGCGATCGCCTGATCGTAGTAATTTTTTCCGGAGCAACGCAGACGGCATATCAGAATTGGACTGCGGGTAACGCAGCGCCGCCCGGTTGGTTAGGGGAACTGCCGGCGGTTCACGGTTCTCTTGGCGCAAATAATACAGATCCTGAACCCGGTGCTCCCGAACAATGGGGCGGCGTGGAAGCGTTGGGCAATAACTACCACTATAACGCTGCTTTCGAAATGCGTTCTGTCGAAACAGATGGGGGACATGGACATCAAACCTGCTATGATGCGGCCGGCAACTTAATTGAGGATGATGGGGTTGGCGACCAAATAGAGGAGAGACGCGCCTCCTGCGGCACCGCAGATGCTCATCACTGGACAGATATGATATTTCTTCCGACACACTTTAGCGATGACGTCCAACCGTTCATTCGAGCAGCACAGTTGGACGGGAATCCCGTGGATGGAGTTGCCGCTCTAAACAATCCGTTGATTCGGTGGGGAGCCAACCTCCAGACTTACCTGTCTCGGAGACCGCCGCACACGGCAAATAAGGTTCCATAACGCAAGCATAATGGTCGCCATTGGCTGAATGAAACGAGGGAGAAATATCATGCATCATAAGAATAAATATAGCTTGGTCACAGGCAGTGTCGCGACAGTTCTTCTTGCTGTGGCACTAGTTCGAGTACAGGCTCAAGTCATAGAGACAGCGCCTGCCCAAGAGGTTCGGACGAAGATAGGAGCCCAAGAGTTCAGCTTGTTGTTTCCGAGGACAAACGTGCCCACCGAAACAAAAGTCGCGATAGCCACCGATCTTCAACTCGTATTGGCGGGTATGGAGAAAGCCACGTTCGCAGAAATTACAGATAAAGATCGCCGTCGATACATGGGACAGTATGAGACAGCCGTGACGCACCGGCTCGACCTTGATAATCATAAGGGATGGTTGCCAAAAGCGTTGAGAGAACATTTCGGAATGGCCGTGAAGGCAGGCGAAACGTTTCATCTCGTTATTCCGCAAGTGGTTCTTGATTCCTATAAGAAGGCGCTGGAGATGAAGAAACGCAACCCTGTCATGTTCAGTCAAGTGGATGACTTCTTGGCGACATTACAGAATGCCGAGAAGAGACAAGAGATCGCGAGCGATCCTCGGAAGGCAAGGGAAATGTTCTATTTCTACATGATGAAGCCCTGGAAAAATGATGACTATTATACCACCAATTTTAAGCCTCAGCAGTCTTTGACAATAAGACATCCGAGTTTGCTTGAATTCAAAACGGTGTGGGCCTTTTTCCGAGAATCGGGGGAGCTCTCTGATCTGGATCCCGTCGCGATTGACATTCTTGGGTTCACAACTTTGACCCAAACGACAGTCGACGGAATCGAGTACGCGGATAACCAATGGCCATTCTATGTCTATGTAGACGGCCAATGGCGCATTCTAGTCTGTCCTATGCCCTGATGACTCGGTCTGATAATCGCACAGGCGAAAGGCAGGCCCTTATTTCATTTACTTCCTGCGTGTTTGCTGTTATGCACGGCTCAGGTCTATGGCGAGACAAAGGGCGTGACCGTCACATATGGCACTCATGCATATCAGACGTTCAAGACGACGCAGGAGGGGGAGACACACACCTTGAACATCAACAAGGCGACGACCGCTCCGAATATCGCGCGCTCGCTGATCACGGCGCAGGATACGCAGGATTAGATTATCTGGAAGCCGCCGTGGATAGAGACGGAGGGCCAGACGCACACCTATAAGATGTCCGGCACGAAACTCAACGAGCCTTTGTGGGTGGAGATCGAGGGCGAGTTCGTCAAACCGCCAAGCGGACCCGGAGTCGCCGGCGTGGCAAAGCCGGATTTTCAGGTGACCGTGCCTAATGTTGCAAGCGTATCGGCATACTCGACACAGCAGGGGGTTTTTGCCGGATATGCTCAGAGATGCACGCCTGGAAAGATGTTTGCATTTGCAACTGGCAAGCAGTTTCTTGAGGGACTAGTCGCCAAGACCACTGAATATGGCCAAATTGGCGATCTCTATATTTTTTCTCATGCTTGGAGTTATCAATCACAGTCTGGCGCCACCCACAATGGCGGATTCTATGGCGGAGGCCCGGATAACTCAGGGTTTTACGGATCCCCATCCTATCTTGACCATGCCGACGCCAGAACGCTGGCTCATCTTCAGACCGCTATCAACAATGGCACGATCAAGTTTGCGCCGGATAAGAAGATCTTTCTTGAAGGCTGTCATATCGGCGAGATCGGCACATTCGTTGCCGGTCTTAGCCAGATGACCGGACGGGTTATTATCTCGGCTTGTGGCGGATCTGAAGAGAAGACGGATGGTAATGGAAAGATATATTTTCAAAGCGCACCGCGGGTATGGGAAGAACAGGTGGATCCTGATTATGACGGATGGCTGAGTGGTGCCACACAACTTGGGGAAAATTTATACGTGTGGTGAGAGATAGGCAATAAACTGGGCGCTAACATCGGAGGACATACTTATGAAACTTTCCCTGTATAGACTAACAATATCGGTATCTTTTATTTCCATGTGTATTGTCTGTAATTGCTCAATGGCGGGTGATTTACGGGAACCCAACACAAACTATCAGACAGGAGATTCTGACAGTAATAAAGGTTATTTTGACGAGGAAGTGATTGAAGAGAAGATGTTAGTCGCCAATTTTGCCGCAGAAGCCAAATGCAAAACGACACCCGGCCTAATGGGCGTTCAATTACCTGATGTCCCTGTCGAGATCTCCCGTGCGATTGGGCTTCTTTCAGAAACGCACAAGAAGGATGTCATGGCAGACGTAGCTGCGATCTTGGTCAGATACACTTGTGCGAATGCTGAAGGCCGAGGTGTGATAGTTGACCGAAAACATCCACTTGTGCAGGCATTCATGTCTGCAATGAAACCGGTCCTGCCTGGAGACGAAATTATCAGTTCATCCTTGGCCGACTGGATAGTCGCGAACCGGCAGAAGATGGGGTGCTCCACCGTGCTTGACAAGGAAATCAAGGAATATGAGAAAGCACGGAAGAGGTTGCAGATCAGATATGAAAAGCTGGCAGAGGAAGGCTTGCGCAGCCTTGAGAAGGAATCCGTCCCCGCCAAGCCTTGACGCATTTTTTCCTTCCAAAACATTGTCGAAGACTGCGTCCCGACCCGCCATGCAGCAACAAACACCAGTTTCCTTATTCTCACATTCTTTCCAGTTAAACCTCTTGATATTCCGTCCATTTTCTTTCACACTCATTGCCAACCTGAAGGTGTAAATAGAGCCTGTCCCACTCCGTCTAATGCATTGATCTAAAGCTTATTACGGTG
>CAYWJE010000217.1:0-6198 GCA_964458525.1 uncultured Verrucomicrobiota bacterium | reverse complement strand
CTGATGGCCGGCGGGTCCACGAGGAACTTCTTCGGGATCTTCAGATCCCCGTCGTATTGCATCATGCCCGCGTAGAGGATTTTCGGGCGCGGGCCGCGGTCGAATTCGGAAAAATCCTCTTCCTCGAAAGCCCTGGTAATCTCGATGGCCCTGTCGCCCCTGAAGTTGAAGAAGATTACGCTGTCGTTATCCCTTATGGGCCTGACCGGCCCGCCCGGGTCGTGAATCACGAATGGCGGCAGGTCCTGGTCAATCACGCCTGGATTTGCCTTCCGGTGCGCCTCGATGGCCGCACGGGCCGAGGCAAATGCCGGCCCGATCCCCTTGACGTGCGTATCCCAGCCTTTCTTAACCATATTCCAGTTGGCGCCGTAACGATCCATAGTTATGTTCATTCGTCCGCCGCCGGAGGCGATGCGGTAGTCGGCCTTCCCGTCCTTCCGCAGGCCTTTCAGAAACTGCTCGAACGGATCCACGTAATCCAGAGCGCTTGTTTCACCAACGTCCCGGCCGTCCAGCAATATATGTATACCGGCTTTGCGGATGCCGTCTTTCTTTGCCTGGCTCAGCATTGCCTTGAGATGATCCATGTGGCTGTGGACGTTGCCGTCGGAGAAAAGCCCAATGAAGTGCAGCGCGCTGTCGTGCTCGATACAATTCCGGACGAGGGCGGTCCAGACTTCGCCTCGGAACAGTAGCCCGGACTCGATCGCCGCGTTCACGAGCTTGGCGCCCTGTTCGAAGACCCGTCCGCAGCCTATGGCATTGTGTCCCACCTCGCTGTTGCCCATGTCTCCGTCGTCGGGCAGTCCCACAGCGGTTCCGTGCGCCTTCAGGCTACAGCTCAGTGCATTTGCCTGCAACCAGTCTAGGTGCGGCGTAAGCGCGGAGCGGACCGCGTCGCCTTTTTGGTAGCGTCCAATGCCCACTCCATCCATTATTGCGAGTACCACCGGCCCCGGCGGAGCCTTGTGAGCAGCATGTTTCAATGCTTCCATTTTCATTCTCCTTCTTATGTATGCTTTGCGATGAAATCCCGAACTGCTTCGGCGGCTGCGGGCATCACTTCCCGCCGCGCGGGCAGGCTCTCCAGGGCGTCAAGTATTTCGTGGCGTCCGGCGTCATGCCTTCCGGTCGCGCGCCTCACCGCCTCTCCGAATTTGGCCGGATGCGCGGTTGCCAGGCAGATGACAGGGCTGCCGGTATCGGGAAACGCACGGGCCACGTGCACGCCAACGGCGGTATGCGGGTCGAGCAGATAGCCGGTTTGTATGTAAAAATTTCTCATCTCCGCCAGGGCGGATTCCGTGTTGCCGGATCCGGCAGCGAACAGGGGGTCAAGCTGTCCGGACGCCGGCATCTCCACCTTAAGCCGGCCGTTTTCGGAGAACTGCCGCATCAGTTCTCGGACTCGGGCGGGGTCCTCACCGATCAAGTAGTAGAGGTAGCGCTCGAAATTGCTCGCAACTTGTATATCCATTGATGGACTTATCGTCTTCCGCACGTCGCCGCGCTGGTATATGCCGGTGTTGAAGAAGCGGGTGAGAATATCATTCTCATTGCTGGCGAGTATCAGCCGGCTGACCGGCAGCCCCATCTGCGCGGCGATGTAGCCGGCAAAGATATCCCCGAAGTTGCCCGTCGGCACGGAGAAGCGGATATTGTCGGCTCCGGTTCTCGCCATGACCCGGAAAGCGGCGTAGAAGTAGTACACCACCTGCGCCAGAAGCCTTGCCCAGTTTATCGAGTTCACGGCGCCGAGATTGTGGCGGTCCCTGAAGTCAAGATCGTTGAAGGTATCCTTCACGATATCCTGGCAATCGTCAAAGCTCCCGTTCACGGCAATGCAGAAAACGTTATCATCCTGCACGGTAGTCATCTGGCGTTCCTGGGCCGGGCTGATCCCGCCGTTTGGATACAGCACGAAGATCCGCATTTCCCTTCGGCCCCTTATGCCGTGAATGGCCGCGCTGCCCGTGTCACCGCTTGTCGCTACCAGCAGGTTCAGCACCCGGCCCTGACGGGCGAGAACATATTCAAACATATTGCCGAGAACCTGGAGCGCCACATCCTTAAACGCCAGTGTGGGGCCGTGAAAAAGTTCGAGAATGAACAGATTTCCGTCGGGGGAGACCACCGGAGCCACTTCAGGGTGCCGGAACACGGAATAGGAGCGGCCAATCAGCATCTTCAGATCGCGCGCCGGTATATCCGTGTAAAGCCGCATTATCTCGAGGGCAAGGTCTCGGTAGGGCAGGCTCTTCCAGGTTTCAAACATGCCGCGCGCATCGGGAATCGAGGCAGGAAGGAAGAGGCCGCCGTCCCGGGCGAGTCCCGTCATCATGACATCTGTGAAGCCGAGCGGTGATCCGCCGCCCCGCGTGCTGATATATTTTGTATCCATGGGTAATTACCGGTCCGGTGAATTGCGCGCTGCCGCGGAAGGAGAGGGTCAGTAATCGAATGGCTTCATTCCGTTGAGGGTTTTCAAGTTGCGCATGCTGCGCAGCACGTACATTGCCGACCTGCGTGATGAGCCGTCAGAGCGCAGCAGCGACCTGTCCATATAAATGTGCTCTATCGGAAGGTTCTGAATCGGTCCAAGGTCCCGGACCGCCGACCCGGTGATGTTCAGACTCTTGAGCGGCATTCCCGAAAGAGGCGACAGGTCCTTGACCGTTGTGTCCTTTATGGAAAGATACTCGAGCATCAGCCCCTGGAGGCTGACCAGATTGTCAACCTTGGTCGAATCAAGATTCAGCGTTTTCAGGCCGGACAGGGTCTCCAAAGCCGAAATATCCTTAATGTCGTTGTTCCCGATGTCGAGTGTGTTCAAGGGCATCCCGGCCAGCGGGGAGAGATCGGTCGTACGGGTGTTTGACGCCATGAGGACGCGCAGCGGCATATCCTTCAAGATGGCGAGGTTCCTCATGGTTATCCCTTCGATATTCAGCAGTTCGAGGGACATGCCCGCGGTCGGTGTGAGATCCCTGACCTGCGTGTGCGCTATTTCAAGGCGCGTGAGAGGCATCCCGGCCAGTGAAGTCACCTCGCCTACGCTGGTGTCATTGAGATTGAGCGATCTCAGCGGCATTCCCCGCAAGAGCGTTATCTGTCGGACTTTCGTTGCGCCTATATCGAGAACGGAGAGCTTCATGTCGCGCAGGGGCAGGATGCTGTCCACCCCCGTGCCGTTGATATTCAGCTGCTCAAGCGGCATTCCCTGCAAGGCGCGCAGGTCGCGAATCGCAGTGAAACTCACGTCCAGTTCCGAAAGCGGCATTCCGGCCAGGCACTGCAAGTCCTGCACTTTTGTTTTCGAGAGATTCAATTTTCGAAGGGGCATGCCGATCAGCGCGGTGATTTCGCGCACCTCGGTATTGTAGAGATTCAATTCCTCGATGGGCTTGCCCTTCAGCGGGGAAAGATCTGTCAGCGGGGCGGGAGGGAAAACCTGCCACGAGCCTTCCCACGGATACTGTCCCGAGCAGGTCACCGATCTCAGTTCCGCCAGCGGGGCAAGCGGTTGGATATCGCGCAATGCGGGGGAATAAATGGATGCGGCGGAAATCTGGCCGGAAGAATCGGAGCCGAACCTGATATGATCGTGGCTGACGCCGGGATTCTTCTGGATCAGCAGGGCTCTCACGGATTCATCATCCGCTCTCTCGTATTCCTCACGACGCACGGGTTCGGGTGGTTGCTGCGCCGGAGCAGGCTGCGCGGTGGCATGTTGAGACGCCTTTGCCGTCGCGGCATCAAGGGCGGCCAAAACCGGTTCATACTCAGCGGCGAAATCCGATCCGCTGAACTTCTTGCGATAGGCATCAACGCCTTTGGCCACGATCTTGGAATCTTCCTCCGAAAAACGCTTGCGCCCGATCGCCGCCACGCAATGTCCGGCAGACGGAATTTCCTCCGGTATTTCCACCTGCATGGTTTTCAGCAACCAAGCGAGGGTCTGACGGGCGCTATCTTCGATCTGATGTTTCTGGCGCCGCCTGAGCTCCGCCACGAGTGGAGCGGCCAGCAGCGGGCCGGCGGAGGCGAACGCCTGCTCCGCACCGGCGAAGTTTCCGGATTGAACCAGTACCAGTCCCTTCATCAGCGCCGTTTCCGGGCCGTCATCCGGGCCCAGCCTGAGCAACTTCTCTTCTGTCGTGAGATCCGGGATGCGTATTGTCCTGGGATGGCTTGCGTGTCCGGCGCCAATCACCACTATCTTTTCAGCCTCGATTCGATCTTCTTGAATGGACCTGATCGTCAGTTTCTCGGGTCCGGCGACGAGAGAAAGCGTCACTTCCCGTCCCTTGAACTGCGCGAAAGAATCCAGGATGCGTCTGTCGGCCCCGGCAGTCGTCGAAAGTTGCGCTTCCAGTTTGGCAAGTTCGGAGCCGGCGGCTTCCGACTTTGAGCTTGCCATAGCGCTGCGCACTCCCTGCAGTGCCGACTGGAGATCGCCGTTCGCGAGGGCGCTTGCCGTTTCCACGACGAGCATCTTCAACTGCGCGTCGGCGTCTCTCTCCGCCTGCTCCGACTGGCGCTGCGTGCCGCGCCATTTCTGCGCGATCGCCTTCCGTGTAGCGGCGGTTTCTTTTGCCATGGCGCCGTCGTATTCCTCAACCAGGCGGGCGGCATCTTCATAGCGTTTTGATTGTCCAAGTTCCTCTGCCTGGGCCTCAAGAGTGCGAATGACGCCATCGGAGGCCCTCTTCATGGCATCTTTGAGCATCTCGATTTCAGCGAGCGCCATATCTGCGTATTCCGTTCCCCTTCCGTCCTCCGCCACCTTCTCGAAAAGGGCTATAGCCTTTGCATGCTGACCTGGATTGTTGGCGACCCATTCCAGTGTCTCCCGGTAGGCCGGTCCGGCATTGAGCCTGCGCTGTTCATCCTGGTAGCGCGCGACGCCCTCCTCGGCTTCGGCGATGGTGGATGGCGCAACCTCGCCGCCGCCTTTCTCGACCGCGGCCTGCCTGCCTGTCTGCCCCGGCTTGACCTTTGGGCGGCCCAGGGTGGACCTGAGCACGAGTCCGGCAAGAGCGAGAATAGCGATTCCTATCGCCGCCGCGAACAACAATTCCATTTTCGACATGACGCGCTGTTTCTGTTTGAGCTCGAACTTCCGCTCCATGTTCTCGAACTCGGCGTTATCGGAGTAAGATCGCATCTGCTCGGTCTTTGGGTGCCTGACCACCGGGACCTTCACGTGAGGGCGCCTGCCGCGGTCCACGCTGCGCCTGATGGTGCTCTGACCCTGCGCAGGCAGAATGGTCGGCATCTTGTGATTAGCGACCCTGTTGATATCAAAGAGAACCGCTTTCCAGTCCCGGTGCCGGTACTCGCGGTTCTTGGCCATCATTCGTTCGATCAGCCAGGCGGACTCGGTGGAGATAGAGGGATTGACGTCCTGCGGATCGGGAATCTGGTCGGTTATCTGGAGATCCATGACCTTGATGAGAGGCTCTCCCTCGAAAGGCATCTTGCCGGTCATGCAATGGTAGAGCATGGCGCCAAGCGAATAGATGTCTGTCCGCTGGTCCAGTTCAATGTCGCTGCGCGACTGCTCCGGAGAAATGTAATTCGGTGTGCCGCACGCGATACCCGCCGCTGTCTTCTGGCAGTCCACGACCGAGTTCATGCTCTTGGCCAGACCGAGGTCGGCAACCTTCACGGTGCCGTCGCCGTCAATCATGATGTTATCCGGCTTGATATCGCAATGAATCACGCCGTCCTTGTCCCAGGCATATTCGAGCGCCTCGGCCACGCTCTCCGCCACGAGCAGCGCGTTATCCTCGGACAGGAAATTCTTGCGGCGGATCCACTCTCCCACGCTGTACCCTGAGACGAATTCCATAACGAAATAGTATATGCCGTCATCGGTCTTCCCGAAGTCGTAGACCTGCACTATGTTCTGGTGTTTAAGGTTGGCGGTGATCCTGGCCTCCGCCAGGAACTGTTCAATATCAGCGGAATCTGCCGCAA
This sequence comes from uncultured Verrucomicrobiota bacterium, assembly GCA_964458525.1. Taxonomy (GTDB): domain Bacteria; phylum Verrucomicrobiota; class Kiritimatiellia; order JAAZAB01; family JAAZAB01; genus CAYWJE01. The sequence continues at coordinate 213 of CAYWJE010000217.1, read as the reverse complement.
GGTCGGGCGGCAGCATCTTGATGGCCACAACGCGGTCCAGGGATATCTGTCGGGCCTTGTACACCGTGCCCATTGCACCCTGGGGCATGACCTCGAGAATTTCAAATCCCCTGAATGATGGCGCATTCATTGAAAAATAAACCTTCCCACATCAGAAGCAAAGCGCTCAATCCGACGCACTATTGTTGTTGACAGCATATTGCAGAGTATGTT
>CAYWJE010000216.1:0-6281 GCA_964458525.1 uncultured Verrucomicrobiota bacterium | reverse complement strand
GTCGCCGTTCCCGCGTGCCTCGCCATAGCCTTTGGCGCAGGTGGGTCAACCGATTGGTGACCACGTGAGCAGTAACTGAAATTGAGAAGAAAAGAAAAGCATCCAGGAAGCCTGGAAAACCCTGAACCGTGAACGGGTACGTTTTTTTATTGGTCGTTGCGTACGAAGCGCCAAAACATCACACGCTATTTCCAGAAGGACCAAACATATAAAGGAACACCTGATGTCCAAACATCCTAATGTAGTTTTCGTACTGACCGATGACCAGGGCTACCCACCCATGGGCTGCCATGGCCACCCCTTCATCAAGACCCCGAATCTCGACGCTTTCCACGCCGACTCAGCGCGCTTCACTCAGTTCCACACAGGAACGACCTGCGCCCCCACCCGGGCCGGACTGATGACCGGCCACCACAGCAACTCGACCGGCGTGTGGCACACCATCGGGGGCCGGTCGCTGCTAAGCAGGAACGAATGGTCGCTGGCCGCGGCATTGGCCGGGTCCGGCTACCGGACCGGCATGTTCGGCAAATGGCATCTCGGCGACGACTACCCGTATCGTCCGCAGGACCGCGGCTTCCAGCATGTGGTCTGTCACGGCGGCGGTGGCATAAGCCAGCAGCCGGACTGGTGGGGCAACGACTACTTCGACGACACCTACATGGTCAACGGCGCGCCGCGCGCCTTTTCCGGATACTGCACTGACGTGTTCTTCCGGGAAGCGCTCAGCTTCATCGAGGACAACAGGGACAGGCCGTTCTTCTGTTATATCTCCACCAACGCGCCGCACGGCCCCTTCAACGTCGAAGCCCGCTACCGCGACCTTTACAAGGATCACACGAAAGATCAGAATTACGCCCGTTTTCTCGGGATGATCACGAACGTTGACGACAATTTCGGACTGCTTCGCCGCAAGCTGAAAGAGCTGGGACTGGAAGACAACACGGTCCTTATCTTCATGAGCGATAACGGCCAGACCGGCGTCGGCGAGCGGAATGCGGAGATGTTCAACGCCGGCATGCGCGGGATAAAGGGGAGCCCTTACGACGGCGGGCACCGCGTGCCCTTCTTCGTCCACTGGCCTGCCGGCAAGGTCCGGACCGGACTCGATATCAACGAGCTGACCAGTTATGTTGATTTCATGCCGACAATTCTTGATCTCTGCAAGGTGGAGATTCCGGCCGAACGCGCATTTCACGGCGAGAGCCTTGTGCCGCTCCTGCAAGGGGAAGCGGATGAACACTGGGCCGGACGCACGGTAACAACCGATACTCAGCGCGTTGCCTACCCGCTCAAGTGGCGGAACAGCTGCGTGATGAAGGCTCGTTGGCGGCTGGTCAACCGGACAGAGCTGTATGATCTCGAGGATGATCCCGGCCAGGAGAAAGATGTTGCGGCTCGTCACCCCGGCATCGTGGTGGAATTACAGGAGGAATATGAGAAGTGGTGGGACATCTGCGCGGAGCAGATGGACGGCGAAACACCTATATCGCTTGGCGGCCAACAGGAGATTGCCGTCCTGCGCACAATGGACCAGCGCAACGAACTGGATCTCGGTGTTGTCTGGAACCAGGCGCAGGTTCGCAGGGGCGAAGTCTGCCACGGCTGGTGGGAGGTCATGGTCGAACGCGAAGGGCTGTACGAGTTCGATATGAGGCGTTGGCCCGTTGAGGCGGGCCACAGGATCTGCGGCGGAATAGAAGGAGAGGACGTTGAATACAGGAGGGACGATATCCAGCTGGGCGCGGCAGGGTACTATTCCGGCGGCAAGGCCTTGAATTACGTCGCGGCCGCCCTGAAGGTGAGCGGCATGCCCAGCCAGTATGCGACCGTTTCGCCTGATGATCGGGGCGCGGTCATCTGCCTGCGCCTGCCGGTCGGCCCGCGACAAGTGCGGGCGCAATTCTCAACAACAGGATGGGAATATTGTTCCGCTTATTACGTCTACGTAAGACGGGTGGAATGAGGTGTCAACAGACTACCGCCGCCCGGCGAGGCTCTTCAGCAGCCATGCGATCGTCTCGCCGAGGTCGCGCATATTCTTCATAGCTTCTTCGTCCTCTTCCACCTCACCCTTATTTTTCCCAATGCCAAAATTCCAGTATGTGGAGCCCGGCACGATCATCTGGTTTATCAGAAACATGTGGTTGATGGAATCCATCACATGGATTGCACCGCCCCTGCGCTCGGCGACCACAGCCGCGCCTATCTTGCGTTTGAAGAGCTGACCATTGCCCCTTGCCACGAAGCCGGACCGATCAATCAGCGCCTTAAGTTCCGGGGTGAGGTCCCCGAAATACGTGGGGGACCCGAGGATCATCCCATCGGCCTCGATCATCTTTGCCAGGTGTTCGTTCAACTTGTCGGTGGTTACGGCACAGCGCCTGTCCATGTTCTTTCTGCAGGCGCCGCAGGCCTTGCATCCGGCTATCGCGGTTCCGCCCACCTGCACCAGCTCGATTTCGATTCCCGCCTCCTCGATAGGCGCGAGCACGCGCCTGAGAAGAAGCTCCGTATTACCGCCCTTGCGGGGGCTGCCGTTGAATGCCACAACTTTCATTCTCCATCCTCCGTTTGATTTCGGGAGAAGGCGTCAGGGGTTAGTCACCAACTCCTAGCCTCTAGTCCCTAACCCCTTATCTTCCTCCTGGCGCCTAACTCCTAACCCCTCCTCTTATGACGGTTTATCCTCAGCCGAACAGAACGCATGTCGGGTCGGGCGCTTCCGTCTGCTCACCCGTGTGTTCGAGCAGGCCCGTCACCGGGTCCAGCCTGAACACGACTATGTTATTCCCGCGCTGATTCGCCGCAAGCAGGAAATCGCCGACGGGCGAGAGCGCGAAATTCCGAGGCTCGCTTCCGAGGGTCGGACAATGGCCCATGAGCGCAAGGCGCGCGGTTGCCCCATCAATTGAGTAGATAGCGATGCTGTCGTGGCCGCGGTTGGACGCGTAGAGGAAGCGTCCATTCGGATGAACGTGTATATCCGCGGCTGAGTTGAACTCCGTGAAGTCCGGCGGCAGCATACCGATTGTGTGAATTTCATCCAGTTCTCCAGATGCCGCATCGTGAATGAAGGCGGAAACTGTGCAATCGAGCTCGTTCACCACGTAGAAAAACCGGCCGTTCGGATGAAACGCCATGTGTCTCGGCCCTGCGCCTGGGCGCGCCGCGGCCCACAGCCCGGGAAGCGACCTCACGAAACCGTCAGCGCCGTTCAGCTCGTAGACCGCAACACGATCGAGGCCGAGATCCGCCACCAGCAGGAACCGATTGGACGGATCCATAATGCAGGAATGAACGTGTGCGCTCTCCTGCCTCCTGTCCGGACCCGACCCGCGGTGCTGGACGAAGGCCGAGCGCGGGCCGATTGATCCGTCCGCCTGCAGCGGAAAGACCGCGAAGCTGCCGCCCCGGTAGTTGCCCGCGAGCAGCCATTTGCCGGTCCGGTCGAGCGCCACGTGACAAGGCAGGCCACCGCCCGTGCAACGGCTGTTAATCAACGAGGGAATGCCCGTTGCCTGATCAATCGAAAAAGCTGCAACACCGCCGCCCGGCTCGCCGTCCATCTCCATGATCTCGTTTGGCGCATAGAGAAAGCGCCTGTCCTCACTCAAGCAGAGGAACGAAGGGTTGGCGACATTCGGGACAGTGCCCGCCGGTGACAGCCGGCCCGTTTCCGTGTCGAAGTGGAAGACATAGATACCGGGATGCCGTTCGCTCTTGTCCGGCTCAAGATTGTATGTTCCAATGTAAAGCAGCAAGGATTTTTTCGACCTCATCAATCTTCCTCCTTGATTCTTATGCCGCGCAGCGTGATGCTGCCCCGGCCGAGATAATAGACACGCGGTTCGACGGACGTAAAATCGTCAACCTCGATCTCCAGCTTCATTTCTCCGGGCACTGCGCCGCCAACGAGCGTCTTCTTCGCCAGAATAATTGTTCCGGCCTCTGTGGCGGCATCAAGCACGCACACCTCTTCATCGGGATCGCCCGACACGTCCATATCGTAGATAGCGATGAAACGGCCGGGGAAGAGGATTATCTCCCGCCCGTAGGCGAACCAGCCTTTCCCGTGAACGCCATTTTCCGCCCTTCGAAGGGCTAGTGTTTCATCGCGGAAATTGGAGCCCGTATGGGCGGCTGTCAAGAGCGCCGGTATGGCGGCATCCAGCGTTACATTGGTCTCCGCCGGCTCGATCCAGAATTGGAGCCCCTCCTCACCCATGAAGAAGGGGGTGCGGTCGGGAAAATATTTCATCACGGTGATATCCGCGCCAGGCGAGGACCGGATCATCAGGGGATCGCTATCCACGCCGCGCGGATTATTGATCATGTAATCCGCAATCGCGCTCTGGCCAAAAAAGATAAGCGAGTTGGGCGGGGCCGCGCGGCAGCAGGCGAGCATCCGTCCGCGGTTCTCGAGAAACTCGCGCAGCTCTTTGCCTTCCATGAACATGAACCGCGCGGAAGTCGCGGCCATCAGGGCTACGACCAACAGAGCTGCAGCAGCGCGAGAGCGGGGAAACCGGGCCACAAGCTTCCACAAACGGCCCGTGCCCAAAGCAGCCGCCATGCACAAAAACGGCAGAGTCTCGAGGTAGTAGCCCGGCCCCGTTTCCTGCGGACCCGGGTACCAGAAGAAGATATAGCCCAGCCAGGTCGCAGCCCAGGCGCCGGCGAGCAGCGGCGTCCACGCCGGGGTCCATCCGATCAGCGCCAGCGCCACGGCAACGACGAGCGAGCCGCGGAACCCGAACAGCCAGACATCGAGATGAGCGATATTATTCCCGAGATTGCGCAGCCCGTTTGCCAGGTCGTGGTTGATCTCGGACCCGCGCACATGCCGTGGGCCGAACCCCATGGCCTCGCTAGGATCGTAAAAGGCGTGGGTCATGCCAAGCAGACGCCCCGTCAGCTGGTAGTTGTAGACCAGGAGCAGCGCCACGCACACGGCAGAAGCCGCGGCGAAGCAGAACAGGCCGTAAAAAGTCTTTCTGCCGGGCCTTCTCCGAAGCTGAAAGAGCGCGTCGACCCCGAAGGGGATAACCAGGCAGAGCGCCGTGAGCGTGCGGTTGTGTAATATCCAGCCCCAAGCCAGCCCCGCAAACACCGCGTACCAGACCGAGCCCGTCCTGCGCCAGAGGATGTAGCACAGCAGCATGAGGGAAGAGGCGACCAATCCGCTGGTGTGGCTCAAAAGAGTCCCAAAGGTCATCATGAAATGGGGCGAACAAAGCAGAAACACGATCACAGCCGCGCGCGGCGCATCAAGGAGGGTTCCGCATCGCGCGAGCATCAGAAGGACGAGCGCCGCGCCAAGCGCGCTCATGATGAAAGGATCCCCGAGCAGCACGCCCGGCGCAAGCCACAGCGCATGGCCGGAGGCGTACCTGGAAAACATGCCTCTTTGCGGGTCAAACACTACCTGCTTCTGGTTCAGCATCCGCCCGAACACGACAGGGTAAGGACGAAAGAGCCTGCCATCGAGAATGCTGTTCGCCTGAAACACGTAGCAATTCTCGTCCGTGGCGCACGGCGCGCGGCAGAAGGCCAGACGGCTCGCGGAATACGCCGAGATTCCGGCAGCGAGGCACGCGAGCAGGACTGCGAAATGCCGAAAAGACGGCCGTCCGGCCGATAATTGATGTGGCATGTTCATAATACGGAATCGTAACAGCTCAGATTACGGCGCATTTTATCGAAAGGATGTTTCCATTGCAAGCCGGCAAACAGGGCAGCCCTGGCAAACAGGGTCTAATTATGGCGGTGGGGCAGTAGGTCAGTTAATCAGTGGGTCGGTGAGTCGGTGGGAACGCCGGATATCCTCTTCAAGAAGAAGTCGAGAAGATCAGAGGTTAAGAAGATTAGTGCCTTAGCCGAGCTTTCTTTGATTAAATGAGTTGAACAATTGTTTTTGGCGTTCATAACGAGTTATAGCACAATGTGTTCAGTGTTCGGTGTTCAGAGTTCAGGACGGAACAATCTTCCCTGAACACCGAACACTGAACACAGAACACTTTCAGCGAAGCTGGCTAGTGCCTAGTAGATCGTTTCCAAAATACCGTTGCATTTGGCAGAAGGCATTTTCACTGTCCGGCAAGGCGCGCGGGCGGGTGGCATACCTGAACGGCGTGTTGCCCAAATGACAATTTCTTAGGAAAAGCGAGGGTGTCAAGTGTGTCATTCCGAGCGAAGTCGAGGAATCTCGATTTGGGCAACACGCCCTGAAGGTATGTCCCCGCTCGCGGAACGCTGCCGGCAGCGAGAATGCCTCCGTC
>CAYWJE010000215.1:0-6282 GCA_964458525.1 uncultured Verrucomicrobiota bacterium | reverse complement strand
GGCGTTTTACGCCCTGATGGCGGCGACCGCCGCCATTATCTGGTTTCCATGTTTCCTGCTTTCCGATATCCATCTGCTGGAACTGCCGCTGACGTTTCACCTCTTGTTGCTTGGCAGTATTATCGGGGAAATCTTGTATTTTTTCGGGCTTGCGCATGCTTATCGCAAGAGTGATATCTCTCTGGTTTATCCGGTAGTACGGGCCCTGCCGGTACTGATGATCGCCGTCGTGACCATCATTTTCGGACTCGGAAAGACTCCCAGGCAGATTGCGATTTTCGGGATGCTTATCATTACCGCGGGATGTTTTTTGATGCCGCTTAAAAAGTTTAGCGACTTTTCGGTAAATCACTACATCAGATCATCGATCGGATTCATTCTTTTGGGAGCTCTCGGCACCACTTTTTACACCATTTCTGATAGTAGCGCTCTCAAAATAGTTCGCGAGGCGGTTGGACAGATCAGCATTATCGACACCCTCGGATATCTTTTTATGATTGAGTTTGGACTCTGTATCGGAAATCTTATCGTGGTTACTGTGAGTCGGGCCGAAAGGGCCCTGCTTAAACAAATGTTTTGCCGCAGCCCGTATCCGATTTTAGCTGGCGGGTGCAGTTCTTGCGCCTACGCGCTGGTGTTGTATGCGATGGGATTTGTCAGCAATGTCAGTTACCTTCAGGCATTCCGGCAGATGAGCCTGCCACTCGGATTTTTGGCCGGAATGTTTATCCTGAAAGAAAAAGGGTCGTTTCCGAAAATGATAGGCATGTTTTTGATTTTGGCTGGTCTTGTTTGTGTCTCACTCGGATGAACCTTTAAGCCAAGCGCGTTCTCTTCTGCGGTGCCGGCATCTATTGTGGATTCCGTTGAAAAACCCGTGTGCGGACGGCGACATCACACCATGCCGGTATATCGTGGCACCGTCCCTGCGTCACAAAACATGGCTTTTCAAAGGCTTGATTGGTCTGAGTATTCAGAGATCAGTCTTACTCTTCGGTCAGCGTGCCGATGGCACGGCGCAGGGTCGCCTGCGCATGCTGACAACCCCAGCGGGCCTGAACATGCTGGACTTGCGCGGCGGTGAGTGCGGTCTGCGCATCCAGAAGATCCGTGACCGTCGCCGCCCCGACCTTGTAGCGGGCGGACATCAGGCGCAGACTCTCCTCCGCATGTTGGGCCTGTGTTGCGGCAGCATGGACCAGTTCTTCGGACTCTTGAACACGGGCGAAGGCGGTCCAGACATCCCGGCGAACGGCAAGCTGAACTCTTTCCAGCATGGCTTCCGATCTGGCTGCCTCAGCGCGGGCGCGGGCCAGCGAATGGCGTTTAAAAAATCCTTCAAAAGCAGTGAATTCGATCATGGCGCCGATGGACCACGCCTCGTCATCAAGAGAGCTGTTGTCATCGCGCCAGCCGTAGCTGGCCTCCGCATACACCTTTGGGAGGAAAGAGGCTTTTGCAGCTTGTACCTGGTGTCTGGCGCCTTCGACCGTGCTTTGCAGCGCCTTGACTTCCGGTCTGATCTCAAGGGCTTGTTGCACGAACGCGGCGACATCCATTGCGTTCGTACATGTGACTGAGTCAACATCTTCAGCTATATCGACAGGCAGTTCAGCGGGTAATCCCATCGCGATGTTGAGATTGCCTTTGGCTGTGTGAATCAGGGTCCTGGCGCGAATGAGTTCGGCTTTGGCGTTATCCAGCTCGACCTGAGCGCGCAGAACGTCGGATTCGGTGGTATCACCGACAGCCTGGCGGTCCTTAGCAGCGCCAAAATGGGACTCGGCGTTAGCTAGGCTCTTATCGGCAACAGTCCGCAATTCGATGGCGACGGCGAGTTCATAGAATGCCTGATGGACATCGAAGAGCACGCTGAGGCGGGTGACCTCGTTGTTGGCGCCAGTGGCGGCGCCCGCTGCTTTAGCGGCATCGAGTGCGGCCCGGCGAACCCCGCCATCGTAGAGGACGTAGCGGGCGAATCCGCCGGCGCTCCAGTCATCTGTCGGGCCGACCACTGACGAGATATCAGGCGCTATGATGCCGCTGGGCAGGAAGGCGTGGCTTTGCCAGCGACTGACCCCGCCCCGCACGCCCAGTGTGGGGTAGTAGGATGCGCGCGCTTCGCCCACGGCTTCGTGCGATGCCGTTTGGTCCGCTGCGCTGGCTTTGAGCAGTGGATTCTGTGTCAGCGCCAGGCGGCTGCAGTCGCTCAGCGTCAATCGGTTGGTCGCTGTGGCGTCTGCGCCTGCGATTGAGACCTGAGCTGAGCCTGTCGTTGCGCAAAACAGGCCACCGACCACCAACCACAAAATAGCAGCCTGTCGTCTTCTTTGAAAAAGCCTGTGAAAATTCGGATATATGTTCATCTGTTGTCCTTTCTCCTACTTCATTGTCTTGTCGAAACGGCGCGCGGCGGCCCAGAGCGTAAAACTGCCCATGATCGCCAGTGCCAGCATTTGCGGCCACAGCACGGAAGACCCGACACCCTTAAGAAAAATGCCCCGTACGATGACCAGAAAATAGCGCAGCGGATTGAGCGTTGTGAGCCATTGGATCAGTTGCGGCATATTGGCAATGGGAAACATGAAGCCGGAGAGCAGGACGGCGGGGAAGTAGAAGAAGAACGTGCTCATCATGGCCTGTTGCTGCGTCTGGCTCACTGTGGAAATCAGCAGGCCGATGCCGAGCGTGGTCATCAAGTAGAGTGCAGTGGAAAACAAGAGCAGCATCAGGTCCCCGCGAATCGGAACCTCAAACCAGAACACGCCGATCAGCGTAATGACGATCACGTCGGCGAATCCGATCAATGCGAACGGCAGGCTCTTGCCGAGAATGAACTCGGCGGGCGTAATCGGCGTGACCATGATCTGCTCCATCGTGCCGACCTCCTTCTCGCGGACTACCGCCATGCTCGTCAACATCAGGGTGATCAGCATAACCAAGATAGCTATTACGCCGGGCACGTAGAAGTTGCGGCTCTCGAGGTTCTCGTTGAACCAGGCGCGCGTCTGGATATTCACGCCTGCGGGCGGGCTGAAATGACCTTTGAAGCGCGACATGCGTGTGATGAGAATCGCTTGCGAAAGCTCGCCGGCAATGCGTGCGCTGTAGTCCAGAACGATGCCGGCGGTATTGGAATCCGTGCCGTCCAGGAGCACCTGGAGCCGGGCTGTTCGTCCAGCCCGGAGTTCCCGCTCGAACCCTTTGTTCAGGCGCAATACCGCCCGCACCTTTCCGCTGTCCAGAACCTCGCGCACCTGAGCTTCGTTCTGCAGGTGCGCTATCACGGCGAAGTAGCCGGAATTCTCGAAGCGGGCGACCAGCTCACGGCTGGCGATGCTGTGGTCGAGATCAAAAACTGCCGTAGCGACGTTCTTCACATCGGTTGTCACGGCATAGCCGAAGATCAGCACCTGGATAATCGGCATCAGGAAGATCACGCCCTTCATCTTCGGATCACGAAAGATGTGGATGAACTCCTTCACCAGCATGCGTTTGATGCGTTCAAGATTCATAGAGCCACCTTCTTCTTGAACTTCACGTTGGCAACTGTCATCACCACAACGCCAAAGAGGGCGAGCAGTCCGGCTTCCAGCGCCATGATTTCAAGACCGATGCCCTTCAAATAGATGCCCTTCAGGAGCGCCACGAAGTAGCGGGCCGGGATCAGGTGGGTCATGATCTGAAGGGGTTGCGGCATGTTATCTATTGCATACATGAACCCGGACAGCAGAAACGAGGGCAGGAATGTGAGCACCATGGCCAACTGGCTGGCCAGAAGCTGGCTCTTAGTGACGATGCTGATCAGCAATCCCAGCGAGAGCGAGCCGGCCAGGAAGATCGCCGCCATGCCGAACAGCAGTGCCACATTACCACGAAGGGGAACCTGGAAAAGGAATTCGCCCATCAGAACGGCCAGAAGCACATCCAGCATGCCGATAGCAAAATAGGGCAGGAGCTTACCGAGGATCAACTCGGGGCCGCGAACAGGCGTAGAGATGAGCTGTTCCATGGTCCCGCGCTCCCATTCGCGGGCAACGGTCAGGGATGTCAACAAGGCAGCGATGACCATCATGATCACGGCAATCAGGCCGGGGATGATGTAATTTCGGGATTCCATATCGGCGTTGAACCAGACGCGCGGTCGAACCTCGATCGGCGCAGCCAGGGCTTTGCCGCCAAGCCGCTGCACCTCGCGCAACGCTATCTGTTGAGAGAAGACGAACGCCACGACACGGGCGTATCCCATGGCGATTGTCGCCGTATTAGCGTCGCTGCCGTCCACGATCATCTGAACGGGAACGTCCCGCCCTGCCACGAACTGGTCGGCGAAATCCGCGGGCACAATGAACGCCGCCAGCGCCTGTCCGGAATCTATGGCTTGCTCGACCTCGCGGTAGTTGCGGACATGCGCGCGGATGCTGAAATAGTGAGAGCCGGCGAAGTGGCTGACAAACTCGCGGCTGGCCTGGGTGCCGCTCTGGTCCCACACCACGACGGGAACGTTATCGACATCCAGCGTCAGCGCATAGCCGAAGAGCACGAGGAGCAGCATGGGGATGACAATCGCCATGCCCAGGCTGCGTGGATCGCGCGCGATGTGGATGAATTCCTTGCGGGCAATGGCCCAGACGCGGAACGCTTTCATCGGTGTACCTCCTGCTGGGGCTGTTCGAGCCGGTCCCGCGCCTCGATCAGGGAAACGAACACATCCTCCATCGAAGGCACGATCTGCTCAATGCGCTCGACTGCACAGTTGTTCTCCCGCAGAACCGTTGTGATGGCTGCGGTGGCCGTGTGAGCGTCCTCCACCACGATGTGCAGGCCGCGTCCGAAAAGCGCCGTTTCCTTGACCCCGGAAAGATGTTCGACGAAGTCCATCGCGTCCTGCGGCCGGTCGCACACGAGTTCGATCACATCCTCCTGCATGGTTTCCGTCTTAAGCGTCGCGGGCGCGCCCAGGGCAATCAGTTCGCCGCGATAGATCATACCGATCCTATCGCAGTACTCCGCTTCATCCATGTAGTGCGTAGTCACGAAGACGGTGATCCCTTTGCCGGCAAGTTCGTAGATCAGATCCCAGAACTGTCGGCGACTGATGGGATCCACGCCGGAAGTGGGCTCATCGAGGAAGATGACGGGCGGTTCGTGAAGAATGGCGCAGCCCAGAGAAAGCCGCTGTTTCCAACCGCTGGAGAGAATGCCCGTCCGTGAATGGCGGTGCTCCTGGAGGCCGGCCATCTGGAGCACCCAATCCTTACGCGCCTGCTTTCGCGCCGCAGGGATTAGATAGATGCCGCTATAGAAGTCTATGTTCTCCTCCACGGTCAGGTCTTCATAGAGGGAAAATTTCTGGCTCATGTAGCCGATGTTGGACTTGATCTTCTCCTGTTGCGTGCGGATATCGAGGCCTGCGACCGTGCCGGCGCCGTCCGAGGGCGCAAGGATGCCACAGAGCATGCGGATGGTGGTTGACTTGCCGGCGCCATTGGGACCCAGAAAGCCGAAGATTTCGCCGCGCTTAACCTTGAAAGATACACGGTTCACCGCCACGAAGGAGCCGAATCGCTTCTCCAGATCTTCGACAACGACTGCATTATCCTGGCTATCCATGACGCGCGCCTCCTTTCTCCTGGGCGAGCACGGAAACAAAAACATCCTCGAGCGTGGGCGGCACCGTTCGCGCGGCATTGATTTCGATGCCCGCATCGCGCAGGATCGTCCCGGCGCTCGTCCGGGTGGCGGCCAACTCGCGCGTTGCCACATGCACGCGATCTCCAAAAAGACCGACCGAGCACTCGGGCAGCTCGTTACGCAACAATGCCGTAGCCCGGCGCGGATCGGCGGTGCGCAATTCCAGGATCGTGTCGCGCATGATTTGCTTCACCTCGTCCGGCGTGCCCAGTGCCAGTAGTCGGCCCTGATGAATGAGGGCCAGTCGTGCGCAGCGTTCCGCCTCGTCGAGGTAGGCCGTGGAGACGAAAATTGTGACTCCTTCACGTACCAACTGGTAAAGAATGCGCCAGAAATCGCGGCGGGAAACCGGGTCCACACCGTTTGTGGGTTCATCCAGGAAGAGCACTTTCGGAGTGTGAATGAGCGCACAGGCGATGCCAAGTTTCTGCTTCATGCCGCCCGACAGATTGCCCGCCAGGCGCTTCTTGAAGGGGGTGAGATTGCTGAAGGCGAGCAGACGTTCGACCTTCTCGCTCCGGTCACGCCGCGGCACCCCATAAATGTCTGCATAGAAGTCCACGTTCTGCATGACCGTCAAATCGGGGT
>CAYWJE010000214.1:0-6305 GCA_964458525.1 uncultured Verrucomicrobiota bacterium | reverse complement strand
CCCTAAACACATGAAACATGGATGATGATTATTCAAAACTCCTTCAAACACAAGCATTATTTTCAATCATCCCCTGAGGGCGGCGATCCTGCTCATCAGAAAACCGGCCATTTCCCTATAGGCTTCCTTGCCCTTTCCGAATTTTTCAAGCTCCTCCGGCGTGATCGGCTCGCCATATGTCACGCTCACCTTCCGCGGCTTGATGAAATGCGCCCCCTTCGGGTAAGCCTCGAAAGTTCCGTCAACATAAGCGGGCAGGATCGGCACGTTCGCCTTCGCCATCAGAAACCCAATGCCGCCCTGCGGTTTCCGAAGATTCCCGTCAAGGCTCCTCGTGCCCTCGGGGAACACGCATACCACGCCACCCCGCGCGAGAATCTTCAGCGCAGCCTTCAACGCGGCGACATCGCCCCGGTCCCTGTCAATCCTCACGACTCCCACGCCATCGGCCCACCAGTCCGCCAGCCAGTGCTTGAACAGGGTCTCGCGCGCGATGAAGCGGATATGCCTGTGACTCATCCCGCAACCAACAACCACGGGGTCGAGGAAACTGGCGTGGTTGGAGGCAACGATGCATCCGCCGCGCGCCGGCACCCTCTCGCGATGCCTTGTCGTGTAACGCAGCCACACTTTTATCCATGCCAGGATCATCATCAGACAAAAGCTGTAGAGAAAAGGTATGTGATCGGGCGCACCGTTCCGCACACCGTCCAGCACCAGGCCCACGACCTCGTCAATTGTCCTGCTGGTGGTATCAATTGCCGTCGCGTCGGGAGCCTTCTTGAGCGGAGCCAGGCTGCGTCCGCTGTCCTTTGCATCCCTGCGCGCGAGCGATTCCTGGACGCTCTTGAGGTCGGCCTCGCCGCTCCGAGCGATCGTTTCACTGTGCCGGCGGCGGGCGCGCTCAGCTTCGTCGGCCTCCAGGTAGAACTTGAACCGGGCGCGTGGAAAGACGACTGTTCCGATATCGCGGCCTTCTATCACGAGGTCCCCGAACCGGGTCATCCCGCGCAGGTGCCCGAGCACCCAGCGTCTCACCGCGGGAACTGCGGCGATGGCGCCCACCGTGTTCTGAACGATCTCGGAGCGCAGTTCCGTTCCGGGGTCAGCGCCGTTCATCGTGTAGCACACGGCGCCGTCAACCAGGTGGAACTCCACCTGCAGGGATTTGAGGAGCCTGGCGGCGGCCTCTCCCGGCGCGGTGCCCGGAGCATCGCGCGCCGCGAGCCACGCTATGCCCCTGTAGAGCGAGCCGGAATCCACGTAGACACAATCAAGTTCCTTTGCGACCCTGCGCGCCACAGTGGATTTCCCGGATGCCGCCGGGCCGTCAATTGCCACGATCAAGTTCGACATGCGCTCCCAACCTCCCCATGTCCCGCCAGAACCCCGGGTAGGACGTTCTCACGCAACCGACATTATTAATACGGACCGGTCCCGAGGCGCGCAATGCGAGAACGGCCATTGCCATGGCGATACGGTGATCCCCGTAGCTGTCGAGTTCCACGCCGCCACAGATCGCCGCTCCGCCCTCGACCGCCATGCCGTCATCCCGCTCTTCAACAACAGCGCCCATGAGGCGGAGATTCGCGGCCACGCACGCTATGCGGTCCGACTCCTTCACCCTCAGCTCGCCGGCATCGCGGATCACAGTTCTGCCTCGTGCCGCCGCGCCAACGACCGCCAGGAGCGGCAGTTCGTCAATCACTCCGGGTATATCGGCTCCGCCTACTTCAATCCCCTCCAGCGCCCCGCCCTTGACGCTTATTTCGCCGTACGGCTCCGGGCAGGCCGAGGCGGCGGCATCGGGAACCACGGAGACATCCGCGCCCATCCTCTTCAGCGCATCCATGAATACCGTCCTGCGCGGGTTGAGTCCCACGTCTTCAACGGCGACCCGTGCGCCGGACAGGATCGCACCGGCCGCAAGCCAGAAGGCGGCGGACGAGAAATCGCCGGGCACGAACCATTCACGAGCGGCCAGGCGCGGCCCGCCGGGCCCGAATCCGTCCATCTCGATCCATGTTCCGTGCAACGACAGGGGGATTCCGGCAGCCTGGAAGAGCAGTTCAGTATGATCGCGGGTTGGCATCAGCTCGCGCACCCGCATGCGGCCCGTGCAGAAAAGGGAAGCCAGCATGATACACGACTTCACCTGTGCTGAAGCCACCGGCATTTCGTATTCAATCCCCTTCAACCTGCCGCCGGTGATCCTGATCGGCGCGCACCCGTTCTGCCCGAGCAGCTCCACCTTCGCGCCCATGCGGTCGAGCGGGTCCTTGATGCGCCGCATTGGACGGGAGCGCAGGGATCTGTCGCCGCTCAACTCGACGGTCATATCCGATCCCGCCAGGAGGCCTGCAAGCAGGCGCATACCGGTCCCCGAATTGCCCAGATTAAGGACCTGCCCCGGCTCGCGCCACCCTCCGCCGGTCCCATGCATTTCGAGGACGCCTTCCTCAAAAGCCACACGGGCCCCGAGCGCTTCCAGCGCGCCCACCGTGTTCATACAATCCTCGGCCATAAGGATTCCGCGAATCACGGACACGCCCGATGCGAGGGCCGAAAGGATGGCGACCCGGTGCGAAACGCTCTTATCGCCCGGCACCCTGAGGCGCCCGGCTATGCAGGAGCAAGGATGAACGACAACGCTCTCCCCAGCCATTTTTTTATTGCCTGAGTTCGTCATAACCTTGAAAGGCTTCTTCACTTGAACCCGGCGGGTTGACCGGCCTTGCCCGGGTCCGGCGCGGCATCCTTGCCGGTCAGCACGGCCAGGAGCCGTTTCAGCTTCTCGCACTTTGCCAGAAGATCCTTCTTGCGGGTTGCCTGGAGCTCCACCACATGCTTTGGAGCCTTCTCGACGAAATCAATATTCCCCAGCTTGCGATTCACGGCCGCCAGATCATTCGCGGCCTTACCCAGCTGGTCGGCCAGCCGCTTCTTCTCGGCCTCGATATCCACTACACCGGCCATGGGCATGAATATCGCGCCCATCTTGTTTGCGCCGCTCGGAAGCGCCTTCTGCGGCGCGAACACGGGATCAATGTCAACGGACTCGGCCTTGAGCAAGACCGCGATGGAATTCCGGTCGGAGCGCAGCAGCTCCGCCGCCGCTTCATCCTCCGGCTTGATAATGAACTTCACCTTCATGGATGCCTCGATGCCGTAGTCGCTTTTCAGGGTCCTTCCGATCCTGATCAGCTCGTGCTTATTTTCAACATAGGAACTTATGCTGTCGGTGGCGCCCCACCCCGAGGCAAGCACATCATCGCCTGCCGGCGCGGGCCAGGGCGCGAACGCTATGCTCTCGTCCCCGGCGCCGTAGCCCATTGAGTGCCACAGCTCCTCCGTGATGAACGGAACCATGGGGTGCAGCATGCGGAGAATTGACGAGAACACGTGGTGCAGCACCATCAGCACCTGCTCACGGCGCGGCGCATCGGCGCCCGCGAGCGTGATCTTCGCGTACTCGATGTGCCAGTCGCAGAACTGGTGCCACACGAAATCATAGAGCGCCTTGGCGGCATCGTTAAAGCGACACCGTTCAAGGTTCTCCGAACAGGCGACGACAGTCGCATTCAGGCGCGACAGGATATGCTTATCGTCGGGGCCAAGCAGCTGAGGGTCGAATGCCGGGCACCCGATCACGCCGTGATGAACGCCGCCTTCCGCATCCTGGACGGGAGGCGGGGTGAAATCCTTGGAATTCATCATAATAAAGCGGGCCGCGTTCCAAATCTTCGTCAGGAAGTTCCGGCCTATCTCGAACTTATCGTTCGAAAGGTAGACATCCTGTCCAACGGCGGTCACCATCATCAAGCTGAACCTCAGTGCATCCGCGCTAAAATCGTTCACGACGGCCAGCGGGTCAATCGAGTTGCCGAGGCTCTTGCTCATCTTTCTGCCGGTATCGTCGCGAACGGTCCCGTGGATGTAGACTCTCCGGAAAGGGACCTCACCCATCACGTCCAGTCCGGCCATGATCATCCGGGCCACCCAGAAGAAGATGATCTCTGAGGCGGTGACCAGTGTATCCGTGGGATAGTAGAAGGAGAGATCCTTGCTGCCGTGCGGCCATCCGAGAGTGCTGAACGGCCACAACCAGGACGAAAACCACGTATCAAGAACATCCTCGTCCTGCCTTATTTTCGCCGACCCGCATGCCGGGCAAACAGGGGGACGCCCTTTAACGGCCCACTCGTTCCCGCAGGCATCGCAGTAGAACACAGGAATACGATGCCCCCACCATATCTGGCGCGATATGCACCAATCCCGTATATTCTCCATCCAGTCCAGGTAAACCTTGGTCCATCTGTCAGGCATGAACTGGATGTGCCCCTGGCGCACTGCCTCGAGGGCGGGTCGCGCGAGCGGTTTCATTTTCACGAACCACTGGAGAGAAAGGCGAGGCTCAACCACGGAATTGCAACGGTAGCAGTGGCCCACGGAATGGACATGCTTCCTGGTATCCTCGATCAGACCCGCCTTGGCCAGGTCCTCGAGGACCCTCTTCCTGCACTCGAACCTGTCCAGTCCCTTATAGGGTCCGGCATTCTCGTTCATCGTGCCATCGCCGTTCATCACGTTGACCGGTTCCAGCCCGTGCCTGAGCCCCATCTCAAAATCATTCGGATCGTGAGCAGGCGTGACTTTTACCGCGCCGGTTCCGAACTCCTGGTCCACGAAATCGTCCTTCACGACCCCGATCTCACGATTCAGAAGGGGCAGAATGAAGCGCGCGCCCTCCAACGAAGCGTAGCGGGCATCGCGAGGATTCACCGCGATGGCGACGTCGCCTAGAAGAGTCTCAGGCCTAGTGGTAGCCACGACCACGGCATCCTTCTTCTTGCCGCCTTTCCTGGGATACCTTATGAAGTAAAGCGCCCCCTCGGTCTCCACGTGCTCACTCTCCTCGTCCGAGAGCGCGGTGTGGCAGCGGCAGCACCAGTTGATTATGTAGTTCCCGCGGTAGATCAGCTTCCTCTCGTAGAGGCGGATGAACATTTCCTCCACTGCCTCGCTGAGTCCCTCATCCATGGTAAAGCGCTCGCGGTCCCAGTCGCAGGAGGCGCCGATTCTCTTCAACTGCCGTATGATCGTATCCCCGTACTGCTTCTTCCACTGCCACACGCGCTCGACAAAGGCCTCCCGTCCGAGGTCTCTCCTCGTCTTTCCTTCCTTCGCAAGCGACCTCTCCACCACGTTCTGCGTGGCGATTCCGGCATGGTCCGTGCCGGGTATCCAGATGGCATTTCTGCCCTGCATGCGGCGCCAGCGCATAAGGATGTCCTGTATGGTCACGTTGAACGCGTGGCCCATGTGCAGTATGCCTGTAACATTGGGAGGCGGGATCACTATGCAGTAAGGCTCGCCCCCGCGTTCGACCTCTGAATGGAACACGCGGCGCTCAAGCCACAGGTTGAGCCACTTATCCTCGACCTTCCTGGAATCATATATTTTGTCAATTTCCTGCATAACACCCATCCTGCATGAAGAAGTGCGCGGAACCTTAAACACGGGACTGCCACCGCGCGATCATACCCGGGCCGCTCGTCGCGACCTATTTCTTTTTTGGCTTTTTCGCCCGGCCCACGTCCACGGCTTTCCTGGCGGGCTTCTGCCCCATAAAGAGCTTGTATTCCACGCTATCAACAAGCGCCTCCCATGATGCCTCGATAATATTCTCGGACACTCCCACGGTTCCCCACGTGTCCTTGCCGTCGCTCGACTCGATGACGACACGGGTCTTGGCCGCGGTTCCCTCCTCCGGGTCCAGTATCCTCACGCGATAATCGGTCAACGAAACCTCGGCCACCTCCGGGTAGAATCTCGCAAGCGCCTTGCGCAGCGCGCTGTCAAGAGCATCCACCGGGCCGTCGCCCTCTCCCACGGTGTACTCGATCTCGCCGTTCACATTCAGCTTCACCGCGGCCTCGGACATGCATTTCTCGTCCTTGCCCCTCTTCTCCACGATGACGCGGAAGCCCTCGAGTCCGAAGAATGATTTTCGCTTCTTGAGCACTTTTTGAATAAGCAACTGGAACGAGGCGTCGGCCGCCTCGAACTCGTAGCCTTTCTTCTCGAGCTGTTCGAGCTCGCCCAACACGCTCTTGATCTCGGGCGATGACTTGCTGAAATTCTCGCCCATCTCCACCGCCTTCAAAAGGACGTTGCTTCCGCCCGACAGCTCCGAGATGAGAATGCGTCTTTCGTTCCCTACGGCAAGCGGGTCAATATGCTCAAAGCTGGTGGGATTTTTCTCCACGGCGTTCACGTGCATGCCGGCCTTCTGCGCGAGCGCG
>CAYWJE010000213.1:0-6337 GCA_964458525.1 uncultured Verrucomicrobiota bacterium | reverse complement strand
CGGTTCAGCGGTTCAGCGGTTCAGCGGTTCAGCGGTTCAGCGGTTCAGCGGTTCAATGCTGATTGTCTGAAGTCGCTTTTTCCCGAAAAGTCAAGCTTATTCGGATGCCCATCTGGCATCCGCTTGCTTGTTTATCGATGCTCCTCCAAAACCCATTGTGGCGGTAACTGCGTGCCGCCCTCCAGTGCCTGGGCACCCGTTTCTTCAAGAAATGGAGGGCGGCACGCCGTTGCCGCCTTTGTTTGGAAGAGGTTTTGCAGGCGCCTCTCTTCTTCCGCATTCGTCATTCTCTTCTCCCTTCTCTTTCTTCCCCCTCTCTTCGCGCAGGATGCGCCTGAGCCCTCGCCCTCCGACCAGGCGTGGAAGGACGCAATCTCCGCGCTTGAGAAGCGGCAATATCCGGAAGCCCAGAAGAAGTTCGAGGATTTCACACGGCGCCATCTTTCCGATCCGCGCGCGGCTGAAGCAACTGTTCGTATCGGGATATGCGATTACCGGCTGGGCGGCAGGACAGCCCGCGCTCTCGATGCATGGAACAGGATTGTGAATATGGAGGTCATGCAGAAGCGCGCTTCTCCCGCTCTTCTACTCGCGCTCGATCAGCTTGCGGCGCATTACAGGAGTCAAAAGAACCAGCGCGAGCTTGATAAGACACTGGGGCGCCTGGCGGAGTTCTTTCCGGCGAATGCCATAACCGTCCGCGAACACGCATCCTCCGCCCGCGCGCGGCTGGAAGCCGGGGATTATACGGGCGCGGTCGCGCTTTACGGGAAGGTGGCCGCGCATTTGAAGGGCGATAATCTCCTGAATTACGACCTGGCTATGGAATTGTCGGTTCCTGACAGTTCGGTCACTGCCATCCTTGTTTCCGCCGGCAGGCATCTTTCGGAAAACTCCGTTCCCTTGGCAACCCGTCTCTACAACGAGGCGCTGAAACGGGATCCGGCGGGGAGCGACAAGCACGAGGCGATGACGAAGCTCGGGTGGTGTCTCTATCTGCAGAAGAAGGACAAGGAATCGGAGCGGTTGTGGCGGAGCGTGATCGCATCGGCACCCGTGGGGGATGAATGGCGTGGCAAGAGCCGCTGGCACTTAGTTGTCCTGAACGCGGGCGTGCTCGACAACGTTAAGGAAGCCATTGCCTTGTGCGATGAGCAGGCGAAGGAGTTCAATTCGTGCTTCTTCCACGAGCAGGCGCTCTTCTCAAAGGCCTGGCTGCTGTGGACCCGGAAACGCTGGACGGAGGCGAGGGCGGCTTTTGACGAGTTGATCACTCATTACCCGGAAAAGGCGGTTCATCCGCCCATCATGCAATACATTGATGATTGCGATAAGGGATTGAGCGCACGGCGGTGAAACTGTGAAACCGTGAACTGTGAACGGGTGAAAAATGTCGGACATCTATTTCAAATGCGAATGCGGGAAGAGCCTGGCCGTGGATGATGCCGGGATCGGGCGAACTGTCCCCTGTGTGGATTGCGGGAAGCTTGTGACTGTTCCCGATCCGGAATTGGAGTTCTCCTGCGAAGGCTGTCGGGAAACGCTCCTTGCGCCATCTTCAGTGACAGGCGATCTCATCAAGTGCGCCTCCTGCGGACACCGGATGACCGTGCCGTCCGTTGTCATGAACTCGCTCATGCGCCGCCGCACTTGTGGCGCGTTTCGCGCCAACGAGTTCACCATTCGCCGCCGGCCGCCCCGGCAAGGCATGTTTGCTGATGCGAAGCTGTCCGTCCGCCTGTTCCGGGTGGCGGTCGCGGCATTGGCCGTGGTTGCGCTTGCGGAAGTGATGCGCGGTTTTCTCAAGGATTGCGGGTCGGCCCCGGATGAATTAACCGGCATGAGCACATCTCAGGAGACTGGTCAAAGCCGCTCGCCGGAGTTGACTGCCTGTGCCGCCGGCATGCCGCACGACAAGCCGGGCACTTCGCATCACGGCGCGCAAGCCCACCACGGCGGGCAAGCCGGCGACTCTGCGCCGGAAGATGCCGTTCGGGAAATCAAGGACGAAACACTCGTTTGTGAACAACAGCCTGATAACGATTTCACATCGCATGACGCAATTCCCGGATCGGAAATTCCCCGTTCGGAAGTGTCCGTGCCCGCGCCGCCCGTCTTGATTGCCGCTTCCACTGCGGAACCGGATGAAGAGCTTCCGCTCATCGCCGAATCGGATGCCGAGCCGGGGAAACCGGATGTCCCGGCCAACGGGAAGGGCGAGTTCCGGTTGATGGACAAGGTCATAGCCACTTGCGAGTCAATTAAGAAGGATCGCTCGGTATTTGATAGGTTGGTGCCGCGTCTTTGGTCCGAGTTGATCGAGTACACGAGCACGCATTCTGGTCGTGCGCTTGATGAGAAGGATTGGGAATCGGCTTTTCGTATCGCAGGCGAAATGGTGTTGGATGATCCCGCTTTGACTTACGAGCACTCACTTGCCCATGTGGAACAGGGAGTGCATGTCTTGCGCACTGCTCGTCCAGAAAACAAGCAGATTGCAGTACGGCTGGCGATGTGCCTTGCAATGACGCATGCAGATAGGTGGAGGCGATCAAACCTCCAGGCAAATGCCACAATAATAGATGATATGTGGGAATGGGCAAGATCGCTTGATGACCCAGCGTTGAGGAGATCATGTCTCCTTCGGACAATGTTTTTCGAGGGCAACTTGATCAACAACAGGTTTAGTGTAAGCGAAGATGAGCGAGATATATTTATCCGTGAACGAGAGCAGAAACTTTGGGTCCTCTTGGATGATGAAGCTCTTTCGCTCGAACTCAGGACGGTCGCCCTGAGCCATTGGGCATCCGCGCTTCAACGCTGCGGCAGAACAAGGGACGTAATAACCGCCCTGGAGATATGGCGTGAAAGGCATGGTGAAAACATCGTTTCGGCACGGTATTACCGCGCATTATTTGAAACCTCGTTATTCGGAATGGGGGATTGGGATATGGCGCGCCGGGCGCTTAGAGAGGCATCCCGACAAAGAAACAGATGGACGACATCATATGACCAGGCGGTCTTTGCCGATATATGCCGGATGTATTACGACAGCATGTTGTTCAATGGCTACGAACTGATGCGGGCGGGCTCGGAGCGCAGGCAGGAACACGAGCGGGAACTTCGCATGCTGGCCGCGAACACTGCCGGTCGGAAATCATGAGAAGGAAAGGCTTGAAATAAGGGGGGAATACCAATATGAATAATGTTGACTCACATCGGATACTCGTGATGTTGGGGGTTTTGTGGTTTACATATGAGCCAGCGATGGCCGGAGAGACGAAGTCGGTAACCCTCGACCCCATTATGGACAATCCTCAGCCAACGACTTTTTCAAATGTGGCACCCCAGGATACGGTTTATTTCAATGTCACCGTGAACACACCGCCGAAATATACTCTGGATAGAACGGAATGGAGCAGAAATCAGAATAATGAATTGTTCCTGTGGATCAGGGGGGCGGGCTTTAACTTCACGCTCGTCAATTCGGCTTGGCAGCCTGGAAACGCGGTAGCGCGTGTTGACGCTTGGTGGAACGGAGGCGAGGGCGGGGGTAAAGGGGGCGGGCCGATCCACAGGTATGCCACGGGAACAGCAGAGGCCGGATCCACCGCTGATCAGTTAGTCTACGTGGGCATTGATCCGGCAATCGCTTCGGTGGGCGAACCGTCGGTGGATGCCTGGGCTTACGGAATGGAAACGAGTTCCGGGAGTGAGTTCCCTGTGAAAGCAGACTGGACTATAGACGAGCACGGTTATTTCACCACTTATACCGACGGACAAAATGCGGTGAGGTTCACCAGGAATACCGCGGGCGCGACGGCAGTGACGGCGACACAGATTCTTGAGCCTCACCATCAGGGAGCTGGCACATCATTGTTCGTCGAGGTGGCTTCAATCAGCGCGGAGCCAGCGATGGTCGGCATTGGGACATGGCCCGGTTTCACTGTGGTGACAAGCCCCACGGGACATGCCGATCTTGTCTCAATTGCCTATAATCCAAACACGCCGGGTACTCAGGAGGTTATAGCGACATGCGGAATATCCGCCAAGACTTGCACGGTGACGGTCGTGAAGGTGGAGATTATTCCAAGGAGCATTGATGTTATAGAGAGCCTGGATTCCGGAACATTTACGTGCGTTGTGACACCGGATGATTTAAATCCGACATATGAATGGCTATCGGGCGTGGAGAATGATGCTTGGCCTGAAGGCTCTGGAAACAATCCACAACTGGATTACAGCACTCCTTCGGACTCTTCAACAATTGTGAGAAACACCAGGTGGTTTGCCCCAGGCAATAACAGGCGCGCGATTATGGATGGGCCAATAGTCTCATACAACATCAGTTGCAGGGTGACTATCGGATCTCTTCAGTGTGAGGCGGAATATCCCGCAGGACTGAATGTGGGGGTTGATTTGGCAGGGCAATGCATACCGCCTGACTTTGGAGATTGGGAGAGCATACAAGTAGAAGAAGCTGATGACCTTTGGCGTGTTGCGGGACAGGGTGATTTTCACCGCACCGCCCCAATTCCTTCAGTGAACGTGCCTCCGTCTAGCCAGTTTTATGCCAAATCCATGGTTCACGAGAATAAACATGTTACACAGTTCATATCGGAGGAACCTTGGAAAGATTTGTATGATGCAAATGGTTTGTACGAATCAATAATAACCAAACTAACCTCGGATATTGACGAGGCGGACCTTCGGATCCAGATAGCAGCAGCAGTCTTGGCGCAGCGAAATATCGATGATCAAGTCTTGGTTGATACCGAGTGTGAACGTGAGGAGGCAGCCTTCGAAGCCATGAATGAAGTTGACCCCGATTTTCTTGAGATGGACGAAGAAGACTGGAAACCAAAATACGGATGCCAATGAATGTCGCACAAGATTCAGCATCGAAATGGATCAGTAAGCAGGAGTCTGAAAAATGAATGCAAGAAGGCTGAAAGAGTTGAAAGCGTTGATTATTAGAGGATTATTTATTGGAGTATTAACGAATATGGATTCCACAACCAAAGCAGCCCAAGGAGATATGTTTCATTTGGACATCAACCGTATAACGAAAGAAGCGGATATTATATTAACTGGCAGACTTGTTCCTGTTCCCGTCTCGATTGAACAAATGAAGTATTTGAGAAAAGTCTACAGTATTGTGCCAAATAGAATATTCAAAGGGCAATTCACGACGAATAGCTTGTTGGATGTAAAACTTCGTGGGCTGTCAACTGCCGAAGCGTCTGTGGTGCGAATCGAAGAGAATGTTTTGTATATGTTATGTTTAAAGAGACTGGATTTGTCATCAACGGATATTCCTGACGACCTTGTAATCTATCGTCTGGTCGGCAATTGGCAGGGAATCATTGCATTGGATAAGACTGCGCGGGAACGACGTGCTGTTGTCAGCATAGAGAAACAATTTGGCGTGAAGATAGATGATATGCCAGAAGCGTTTGTTGAAGCTATTAAAGCCAGCTTTGTCGAGCATGATGCTGTCGCTGAAGAAACTAACAGTCCCGTTGAGCTTTCCGACGAAGCTGCAGCAATATTTGATGCTTTGAAGCTACAAGTTCACCAGAAGAACCTGGCTCCGTCGCAGGCAAATGATGGGTGCCAATCAATCCACACTCCGTAGATTGTCTGAGTTTCTCCCGAATTGACTTGACGACGACTACTCCCGGATGGTTGACCGGCACGGCATCCGCGGAGGGGGCGACGGAGTCGTATCTATGCGTGCGGGTCAGCCCGGAAGTTGCGCCGGTGGGAAACGGGGTAACAGGCCAGGCGTTCGGGGAAGCAGCGGGGAAGCAGGGTCATGGCGCCCGTGCGCCGGGAATCGGCGGGAAAGATCAAGCGCGACCTCGATCACGAAGGGCTTGCCGCCGGGCTCGCGAAGATGTTCGACTCGGACTTCTGGGATAAGATTCACGAGAAGTGCGTCGGCTGCGGACGCTGCGTCTCTTGCTGTCCGGCCAACAACGACCTGCGCGGCATACTGAAGCAAATCCGGGAGGAATCCTGTGGATAATCCCTATATTCCATATCCGGTGGAGAAGCTGCCGGGCCGGGACGTGGTGATCATAAGCGGCGGCTTCGCTGTCACCACTTTGAGGGCAATGATCCGTTATTTGCTGCATCCCGACATACGCCCTACCATCGGGGACATCACGGTGATCTACGGCGCGCGGAGCCCGGGCGAGCTCTGCTACAAGAATGAATTTCTGGAATGGGCGAAGAGGCAGGACATAAAGGTGCACCTCACCGTTGATAACGGCGACGAGTCATGGAAGGGCAGGGTGGGTTTTGTTCCGGCGGTTGTCGCCGCCGTCAAGCC
>CAYWJE010000212.1:0-6348 GCA_964458525.1 uncultured Verrucomicrobiota bacterium | reverse complement strand
AAAGAAAATTGCCGCAATCATGAAGGCATTCCGTTCGAGGAAAATGACTCCGGTCACATTGAGTTCGATGGTCTACATGCTCAGAGCATTTATGAAACTTGGCCCTGAGGAAAGAAAATTCATATCAGCCACAATCACGGAAAACTTTGAAGCAATAGCCCTTGCTGGCGCATCGACACTGTGGGAGACAATCGAAGGGTCAAGTGATTTCGGCGGAGCCGGAAGCCTCTGTCACGGCTGGAGCAGCCTTCCGATATATTACTATAATTCTTATGTTCTAGGAATAGAGCCGCTGGATGCAGGCTTTGAAAAGTTCAGAGTGGCCCCCTACCCCGACAGATTTTATAATGTGAAAGGGAAAGTCCCGACGCCCTTCGGCGATATCAATGTCGAGTGGCAGCGCCTCGGCGACAACAGGATAATGTGGGAAGCCAGGGGCCCGAAGCAATTCGAAGCGGTTCTCCAAGCTTATCCCGAAACGGAAATACTCTCCGCCTGTTACAACGGGCTCAATCTGACTTGAAATTTGGGCTGTATTCTGGTGGAAACATCCGGCATTGGATGCGTGGATACTGTTTGCTGGCAAGACCAATCGGATGATAGATTGTCTGTTCGGCATCAAAGAAGCCGTCGATCAGGCAAAGCATTTCAGCGATCATCTGCTTAAAAAACAGCGTAGATTCTTCTATCAGGAACTCAGAAAAGCAGACAAAGAAACATGCCTGCTCATAACTTGAAAATCAGAACGCTGTCACCCCGCAAGGTGGGGAATGTTGGAATAGTGGAATACTGGAATACTGAAAATCACCTTTTTCTTTGAAAAAATTTCTTGTCACCCGCAAGGGCCTGTTATAGGTTGACGCTCAACTTGCGATGGGCGATGCGTGAGCGCCCTGATCGGTGGAGAATACTGGCAGGCTGGAGCACATGCGGGAGGTGGGCTATTTTCGGATTCGGGGAAAAGAAAAATAAGTTTACAATTAACCGTGTGCGCGCGCTGGCCGCGGTGCCCTTGCTCAATCGAGGGCTTGAGATTGAGAAAGACGAGGCCGGCAACACGATCATCCGCGTTAAGGTGCGCAGGGGCCGGGGATTTCTGTCGCGGTTCCAGCCGCCCGTTATGATCAAGACGGTGAAGCTGGATGAGATCGGAACATTCGTTCTCGACCAGGTGAACGAGGAGGCGACCGTACTCGATATCGTGAACAGCTTCGTCGCCAGGTTCAAAACGAACCGCAGGGAGGCGGAACTGAGTACCGTGGATTTTTTCAAATCACTGATGCAAAAAGGCATCATATCCATGGCCGTAAAATGAGAACTGCAAATCCATGAACCAGCAGGGAAATACTCAAACGCACAGGTTCGCGTGGGACGGGATCTCCTTCGAGGTGCCGTTCGACTGGAATCTTTCCGGCTACTCGTTTAACGAAAACTCTTCGTCGGTGCAAATGGAGGATGACAACGCGTTGCGCCTCGATATGGAGTGGATCAGGCCCGGGAAGCCGGTTGACCAGTCGGAACTTCAGAAGCGATGCTCCAAGGTTGCCGAGGAGTTGGAGGACGCAGGAGCGGAGACTTCGGCCATAGGCGCGCTTTCGGAAGGCTGGACCGCTACCATGTATTCCATGCCTGACGGCAGGCATCTCCTCACAGCCTACCGGCTGGTTCCGGACTCCACCTTTTTCTGTATCCTCAAGCTGCATTTCCCTGCTGCCAGCCGGAGAGAGCCGCCCCGCATGGCGCGGATTATTGCGTCCAGTTTCCGGATTCATAAAGAGGGACCAGTGCCCTGGGAGTTCTACGATGTATCATTCGAGATGAACAGGGAGTTCAGACTGGTCAATACCTCATTCCAGGCCGGCCGCAAGATGCTGGCCTTCGAGTGGCGGCTGCGCAGGTTTTTCATCTGGTTCTTCTCCTTGGCGGACTCGATCCTGAAGCAGAAGCCCTTGGAGGAATGGTGCGCCGAATTTACAAACGGCTTCAAGGGAATACGGGGGCCGACTTTTGTCGCGGCCGGAAAGGGCGAGATCCAGTCCCGATTCACCTACCGCTACCCGTTCGGACACGTAGAGGAGCTCGTTCGCGGATGTCTGCGTTACCACGCGCGGTGCTTGCATATCCCGGAGAAGAATCATATTGTTCTCTACGTTTTCAACTATAGGAAGCAATCGGATCTCGACATGATAGCCGGGGTTCAACGCGGGGATAGAGTTATGGCCAATGGGCTTGAATAGAAAAACAAGGAGGAAGAAACATGAGTAATTATCCGAGCGATCTCAAGTACACGAAAACCCACGAGTGGGTTCGGCTTCACGATCACCTGGCCGAAGTGGGTGTGACGGACTTCGCCCAGCACCAGTTGTCAGACATTACGTACGTGGACCTGCCGGCGGTTGATCAGCGCTTTGACTCGAACGAGGAAATAGCCGTGGTTGAGTCAATCAAGGCCGCCGCCGACGTCTACGCGCCCATCGCAGGCGTCGTGGCCGAGGTCAACCCGGCTATTGAGAACTCCCCGGAAATGATCAACACTGACCCATACGGCGCTGGCTGGCTTTTCCGGATGGATCCCGACAACGTCCAAGATATGGACGAACTGATGAGCGCCGACGAATACGAGGCTTCCCTGCCGGAAGAGGAATGACCCGAAAGATCTCGCCCATTGTGAAGTCCTTTCGGGCGGCCCAATGCGGATTCCGCCCGACGCATACCTGCCTATAATGAAAGTGCCCGCATATCATGTGATCTTTTCAATCATCGCCGCGTGCCTGGTCGCCTGCAGTCCGTCGCGGATAGCCGCCGCGGATGTGTCCATCACGATCCTGCACACCACCGATATACATGGGCACCTTGCCGGCCGACAGACGGATGGTTCCAACGGGCACGAAGACGACGGGGGCCTGCTTCGCTGCGCCGCGCTGGTTCGTGAAATCAGGAAGCACGAGGACAACGTGCTGCTCTTGGATTGCGGGGACCTGATCCAGGGAACGGCCTTGAGCTTTCTCGACCGCGGCGCTGCGATGCTCGACGCCGTCAAGGCCATGCAATACGACGCTCTGGTTCCGGGAAACCACGAATTCGACTGGGGTTGCGACAACTTCCGCCGCATCTACGAGAAGAGCGGAATTCCCGTCATAGTCGCCAATGCGGGCCGGGGCGATTCGACAACGCCCCTGCTCACCAATGCCGTGCCTTTCATCATCCGCGAAATTGAAGGCATTCGCGTGGCGGTCATAGGGCTCACAACCCCTCACATTCCGAACTGGTCCCGACCGCGGCTGCTCGATGGTGCCGTATTCGAACGCTCAATCCCGGCCCTCCGCCGCGCGATGCCCCTGGTGCGGGCGGAGAATCCCGACATCATAATCCTGGCGGCGCACCAGAGCCATAACGAATGGGGAGGCGATAACCGGGCCAGCGAGATAGACGCCATCGCCCGGGAATTCCCGGATATTGACATCCTGCTCGGAGGACACAGCCACCATGACGTGGTCATGCGCAGCGTGGCGGGCATTCCCTACACCCAGGCCGGGTGCCATGGGCTCTGGCTCGGAAGAATAGATATAGTCGCCGATCCCGGCGCGCGCTCCGTCAAGAACATGAAATTCAACCTGATCCGCGCGGATGAATCGGTGGCGCCCGATGGCGAAATGACCCGACAGTTCGCCGGGGCGCTCTCCGCATCCGATGCGTACCTCAATCAACCGATCGGCATAGCTGGCTGCCGCCACCCCACCGAGTCAGCATTCCCCGGCCAGTCTCAGGTGCAGGCCCTGATTGCCACCGCCATAGCCGGCGCGGTCAATGCTGATGTGGTATTTCATAGGACCCTTTCGAAATATGAATTGCGCCCCGGCAAGCTGACCATGCAGAATATCTGGGGAATCGTGCCCTACGACAACTATCTTGGGGTGGCGCATCTTACCGTCGAAGATCTATCTGCCATTCTGGAAGAAAATGCCGGCTTTCTCGGAACGAGGGAGTTCAGGGGCGTCTCCGGCATCGAGTATGAGATTGATACATCGGGGGATAAGCCCGCCGTGCGCAATATCCGGCTGACAGGCGGCCGCGAATTGGCGCCCGGCAAGCGCGTGCGGGTTGCCATGAACAGCCACGACATGGCCTCGGCCGGAGCCAGGCTGCCCCGGCTCCGCGAGATTATTGATCGTCCGGAATCAATGCTCGATGAAACGGAAATAGACACGCGCGAAGCCGTGATCACCTTTATCAAACGCACCAGCCCGGTGTGCGAAAAGGCCGTGCCCGGAGCCGTCGTTGTGAAGGACAGCCAACAGTCCGCGAATCCCCTGTAGCCACGCCTTCGGCCTGCCCGGTCGGCCGAAACTCGTTCCGCGCTTTTTTCTCGAAGCAAAAGTCGCACGTTCACCTCCTCTTTCTTCCTTATTTTCTCCGTGTCCGTCCTGTCCGCTTAACAGTCCCCCGCGACCGGTCTGATCCAAAGAGAAAAAGCTAACCATGAAGAGCATGAAGGTGGACATCTATTTCAAATGTGAATGCGGAAAGAGCCTGGCACCGACCGAATCCACCACCGTTCATGCAGATGTAGGCCGGGATTGCATCCCGGCGTCTTAAAAACTCCCGCTGGTAATATCGGCCGGGGCATGCTATTCTTTATGGTTTATGAATGGTATTTCAGCGGAATGGCGGACTTTATGAACGAGAGTTGGATAAAGATAGCTGGCGCGCGCGAGCATAACCTGAAAAACGTCACGGTTCAACTGCCGCGCAACAAGCTTACTGTCATAACCGGCCTGAGCGGGTCGGGCAAATCGTCGCTGGCCTTCGATACCCTGTTTGCGGAAGGCCAGCGCAAGTACGTGGAGAGCCTGTCGGCCTATGCAAGACAGTTCCTCGAGCAGATGCAGAAGCCGGACGTGGACGCCATAGAAGGGCTTTCCCCGGCCATATCCATAGAACAGCGCACGGCGGGAAGCAACCCGCGCTCCACAGTGGCGACCAGCACGGAAATCCACGATTACCTGAGGCTGCTCTTCGCCAGCATCGGGCACCAGCATTGCCCGAAATGCGGTAAACCCGTTGTGGGCCAGAGCGCGGAGGAGATCGTGGAACGCCTCCTCAAGCTGCCCAACCTGACGCGACTCTCCCTGCTCGCGCCGCTGGTTATGGATCGCAAGGGACGCCACGAGGAGGTGTTCGAGTCGGTCCGCAGGCGCGGCTTCGTTCGCGTCAGGGTGGATGGAACTCTTTGCGAGATTGATGATGTGCCGCCGCTGGATCAGAAGAAGAAGCATTCCGTCGAGGCTATCGTTGACAGACTGGTTATCACCAACCTTATCCGCCCCCGGCTGACCGATTCCGTGGAGCTCGCCCTTCGCACCGGGGAGGGAATGATGACGGCGCTGTGGCAGGACGGCGGCGGCTCAAAGGAAACTCTTTTTTCCGAGAAGCGCTCGTGTCCCGGCTGCGGATTGAGCTTTGAAACCCTCAATCCCCGCCATTTCTCGTTCAATAGTCCTTACGGAGCATGCCCATCCTGCTCCGGCCTCGGTGTGCGGCTAGTATTTGACGAGGATCTCGTGGTCCCGAACCGGGAGCTGTCCATCGATAAGGGCGCGATCCACGCCTGGCGGAGGGGCGGACGGCGCCTGATAATCTACTACAACAGGGTCCTTCGCTCGCTCGCAAAGCATTATAAATTTGATCTCTCGGTT
Source organism: uncultured Verrucomicrobiota bacterium (assembly GCA_964458525.1). Lineage (GTDB taxonomy): Bacteria > Verrucomicrobiota > Kiritimatiellia > JAAZAB01 > JAAZAB01 > CAYWJE01. The sequence continues at coordinate 652 of CAYWJE010000212.1, read as the reverse complement.
CCTTTCAAGGACCTGCCGGAACGGGTACAGCAGGTCCTGTTCAACGGATCGGGCGATGAGCCGGTCGCCTTTGGATCATGGCGCGGCGGCGCCTACCGCGAACACCAGCGACCGTTCGAAGGCATACTCCCAAACCTCGCCAGGCGGCACGAGGAGACCGAAAGCGAAATCGTCAGAAAGCGGCTTGAGCAGTACATGGGCCGCCGACCGTGCCGCGACTGCGGCGGCGAAAGGCTCAAGCCTGAGATCCTCGCATGCAAGGTTGCCTCGAAATCCATCGCGGAAATCTGCAAGATGTCCATCAGCAAGGCATTCCGGTTCTTTTCGCGCCTGGGCCTCTCCGGGCAGGAGGAGAAGATTGCGGGGGAGATAACCAGTGAAATCCGGGCGCGCCTTCGCTTTCTCGTCAACGTGGGCCTGGAGTACCTCACGCTCGACCGGGAAAGCGGAAGCCTTTCGGGCGGCGAAGCCCAGCGCATACGACTGGCAACCCAGATAGGTTCCGGACTTGTCGGCGTACTCTACGTCCTGGACGAGCCCAGCATCGGCCTTCACCACCGTGACAACGGGCGGCTGATCCGCACACTCCAGGGACTGCGGAACCTCGGCAATTCCGTGGTGGTAGTCGAGCACGACGAGGATACCATTCGCC
>CAYWJE010000211.1:0-6358 GCA_964458525.1 uncultured Verrucomicrobiota bacterium | reverse complement strand
GAGCTGACCCTTGAATATCAGGGCGCGGCATATAGTTATGCGGCGAGGATGGGTGAAAGCAGTTGCCTGCCGGCAAAGCACGTCCATCGGGCTTCTGTTATGCGCGAATACCTTGCTTATCGCGACGACAAGCTGCCTGGCCCATGGAATTAACTCGTTGGGAGAAACCGAATAAAAGATCGAATTTCCATCTCTGCGTGAGGCAATGAGGCCCCGTGCATTTAAAGCGCGAAGAGAAATACTCGCCATTGGAACGCTTATACCATGTCGACTCGCAACTTCGGAAACACTCCGCTCTGGATTCTTCATCAGATCCCGCACAATCTCCAGCCGCTTTCTATCGGAGAGAGTGCGGCAAGTGCGCCATAGTGTAGGATGAAGCTCGCCTACGTTCATGCTCACACTTAAACAAGTGTGAACATCAATGTCAATGCGAAACATACGACATTCTTTCCTGGTTCCTGGTTCAGAGGGTTCAAACATCATTTTCACACTTAAACAAGTGTGAAAAGGTTCTTTTCTTTCTAACGCGAGCAACCCAATTTGTTCTTTTGTGCGCCACGGACGCATCCGCCTGCGGCGGAGAGACGGCCGTCCCGGACGTTTGTCTTCTCCAGACTTGCCCGAACGTGGAGGGGGCGGCTCCGCTCAAGGCGGAGGGAACGGCGGGGACCGCCCGCCTGCTATGTTTGTGCATAAGCACTGCGGGCGGGCAATCGCTGCGCTCTAAGCGCTGCAGGCGGGCAGGCCGTCTCCATTTTCTTGTTTTTTGTCGCGGCTTTCAAAGTATTAGGAGTAAAATGATGATTGCGACACATAGATTATTCAGCTCCTATAAACCGCAGCTTTGGTTATACACTCGCAAACAGTCCGCGCCAGGACGACGGACTTGATCCACCAGCAGATTTGTTGTACTAATAGCAGCAACATGACCTATCAGCGGACAATCCAGTTGAGCACAAGCGGCCACGGCTCGATCCATGATATCACGAACCGGGTGTCGGAGATAGTGAGGGACTCGGGCATCGCGACCGGACTCGTGAACGTCTTCAACGTCGGCAGCACGGCGACAGTCGGAACGATCGAGTTCGAGCCCGGCCTCGAAAAGGACATTTCCTCCTGCCTCGACCGCCTGATCCCGCCAAGCCGCGACTACGGCCACGAGCTGAGATGGCACGACGGCAACGGGCACTCGCACCTGCAGGCTACCCTCATGGGCCCGTCGTTGACCTTGCCGGTTGTGGACGGGCAACCAGCGCTGGGCATATGGCAGCAAATCTTCCACCTGGAGTGCGATGTAAAACCCCGCTCGCGCGAGATCGTGGTGACGGTTCAGGGAGACAGCCGGTGACGGACAGCATTGATATCGCGGGTCACTGCGCCGAGATCGAACGCTGCAACCAGCGCGGAGGACGGATGCTCTCCATTCTCGACCTGATAAAAGCCGGAACGCTCGGCACGGACACTGCCACCTACTCTCTCGCGGCGGTAGGCGCCGGCGCTTCTTTTATGGTCGGGGCTCTGCCGGGTGGCGCCGGCAAGACCACGGTCATGGGCGCGCTGCTCAACATGGTTCCGAACGATGTTCCGCTTGCGACGGCCGACGGCATGTCGGCAATCAGGCGCGGCCTGGCCGGGACCGGCAGACGCTGCTGGATCTGTCACGAGATAGGAGCAGGCGAATATTACGCCTACCTCTGGGGCGAGCAGCTACGAATGTATTTCGATCTGCCAAATGCTGGCCAAATGCTGGCAACTAACCTGCATGCTGACCGCTACGAACAAGCGCGCGTACAGATCACAGTTGAGAACGGCGTTCCAGAAGAGCATTTCAGACGCATCAACCTCATCTATTTTCTCGATGTCCAGCACAGCGGCGGACATGTCCATAGACAGGTGAATGCGATATGGGAGAGCGATGGAGTCGGCGCACACCGACAGATTTTCGGCGCCCGCGTCAAAGGAAAGCCGGGCTCAAATTCGGCGCTCGTATCGGAGAGGGAGCTGCACTCCGCGCAGACAATTATCAAGTCGCTGACCGACACTGGCGCGCGCACGATCGAGGAAGTGCGTGGCGGCATCGTTCGGCTGCGTGGTGCGGGTTGAGGCATGACCCGGCGCGAACGATTGGATTCAGACAGGAAGATTACTCCCGCGGAGGCGCGGAGGCGCAGAGGGTCATTCTTCAAAACCATTTATACAGCGGGTGATATCGGCTTCGATCACCGGCGTTCCGATTACGTTCTTCTTCATCCTCTGCGCCTCAGCGCCTCTGCGCGATAACAATTTCATACATCCCCCCTATCCTCGGCAATCCTGGAATCCTTCAGCGCAAGTCCGAGACAGCCAGCCAGCAGCAGCGTGCCGGCGAAATTGATGAAGGCGTAGTAGTGAAGAGCAAGTCCCTTTATACAGAAGCTGGCATATATGCTCCACGCAACACCCAGCAGTCCGCCAACAAACACGCCCCTGCTCGAAAGTCGCAGTCCCCGAATCCAGCCGAGAACAAAAAGCGCCAGAATGGGGCTGCCGAGAGCGTTGACGATCTTGTTGGAAACCTCGAATATTGTCCCGAACTGTCGGACAACAACCGTCATCAGCACAGCGAGCAATAGCAGCAGAAGCGTCACTTGCCTGGCAAGCCTCACCACCGCCTCATCCGGCGCGCCGCCACCCGGGCGGGACACGAAATCCGTAATGACCGAAGTGGCGCAGGAGTGCATCGCCGAATCGAGGCTGGACATGACTGATGCGAACAAGCCGGCGACTATCAGGCCGACCACCCCGTTTGGAAGAGACGCTATGAACTGTCCGAGAAACTTCCCGGTTCCGCGCGCTCCATCCGCGGGCATCATCTGATCTCCAACGGCCAGCCCGAGAAAGGTCAAGGCCACAAGCGTAATTGCGAGCAGGACGATATTGAAGGCGAAGCCCATCTGTGCATCGCGAAGCGATCTCGCGGCGAAATATCGCTGAACCACCACCTGGTCAACCCCGTACCTCGTGAGAAACACCACGGTTCCGCCTATCATACAGCTCCAGAAAGACATACGCTGAAAAGGATCGAGGCTCCAAATGTCGTCATCGTAGGGAACGAACGGCCGCAGCCGCCCCGCGTCAATCGCGTGCTGTAATATGCCGGCCGCATCCTGATTCCGAACGACGAGAAACAGGGCTGCGATGATGCCCGCCATTATCACGAGGAACTGGAGAACGTCGGTTTTTATTATCGCCCTTAACCCCCCCACCGCGGTGTAGATGACGCTGGCAAGCGAACAAATCAGGACGATCAACCAGAATGACATCCCGGTTGCCGCGCCAATGACCGCGCCCGCTGCATAAAGAACAATGCACATCCAGGCGACCCGCCAAAGGATAAACACCGCCGCCGTCAACCGGCGCACGCGCAGATCGAACCTGCGCTCCATGAACTCGTAAGCGCTCACGGGCCGGAACCTGTGATAGAAAGGTATGATTGCGAAGCAGGTAACCGCGCCCGCGAGAGCGAGCGCTGGAAACACCAGCCATACGTAGAGCCCGTGCCTGAGCGCCTCCTCGGGAAAAGCCGTGAAATTCACAACGCTGAAGGCAGTGGCCATCACCGACAGACCCATCGGCCACCATTTCACGGACCGGCCCGCAATGGAAAAATCCTCAAACCCGCGCAGGCGCGACTTGAACAGCAGGCCCGCGGCCATCGTGGCCAGCAGGTAGCCGATCAATATGATGTAGTCGAGCGTGGTCATGGTCTCATGTCCTCATAATTCAGGCCGGCGGGTGGCAGATCATCATCCGCATGAGTAAACGATGCTTCCTCATTGTCCGGCACGCCGTTCGTTTCCCCGGCGCCCTCCCCGCCCGCGTTGTCGTTGTCGTTCAAAATGATGAATCCGCCCGGAACCTCCTCGTTCGGTTCTTCTTCGGTTTCCTCAGGCAGGCCATTATATGAAAGATTGATGGCAACAACAACTATTCTCAGCGCACAATCCTCAACGCGACTGGAGAGTTCGCGCTGTAAAGTCACGGTTCCGGGACTGATTCATATCCAAGTGTCTTCAAATAATCTGCGTATAGTTTATCAAGCTTCCCTCTGTCCGGTTCACCCATATACTCAATTATGAGTTTTTCTATGCAATATATGAGCAATGCATCCGTTTCTTCGCGCTGAACACGCTCAAGAAAACCTATAACTAGTTTTTTCTGCTCGACATCTCGTTTGGCAATTTTCGCTAACGTTAAAGCGATCTCTCCCTTGTTTTTCTGCGATGTTTTTCTGTAATGTTCCATTAATGCTTCAATAGTATCGGGTTCCCTGCCTCGCGACAGAGCCTGAATCGCAACGAACACGTCATCTTCGTTATCAACTGATAGTCTGTCGCGGAACTCCCTTTCCTGTTCAGACGTCAGCAGCTTCGGCGCACGTGGTTGCGCAGCCGGAATCACTACGCTCTGAAAGAACGTTGGTTCGCTCTTCTCAATCAAATTCAACACTTTAATGTAGGATTTCTCGTCAATTTGTTTCAACGCTTTGACAGCTCTTGAACGCAGAGATAGCTCCTCGGATGATGGAGAAGAAATGGCGTCCGGATATGCCGCTTCCAGGAGAGCCCTGTTCAGACGCACAATCTCGCCAAGAAGATTATATCTCCCTATATCCCGGCGGGACTCTGATGTCATCCTTGAATTGACATCCTGCTTGAAAACATCCACTTCATAGAAGTTCGTCTCGACAAGAAGTCTGTTCAATTCGCCGATCAGCAGTTCTGTTCCATGTTGAGCAAGAAGATCGTCGGCATTTGCTGCCAGCATCATTTCCTTTATGGTTGGAGAAAAACAGTTCAGAAGATAAGCTGACACCGGAGTATTCGTATTGCACAGTTCAAGCCTGAATTCCCTGATATCCTGAAAATCACCGACGGAAAGCAGAGGGGAACCTCTCATGGCAATCGATGAAAGCCCTTGCGACAGGTCATTTTCCTTAAAACCGCCCAGTCCCTGGACAGCCAACCACCTCAACTCCAGGTCGTTTTCTTTGTTCTCTGCAAACGACAAGAGATAACGTGCAACATCTCCCGATACAGCGGACTCATTTAGACGCCAAAGGGCGCACATTGCGCGATATTTCAGACCATGACTTGTCGCTGTATCAACGAGTTTCACAAACACAGGGAACCAACCTTCGTCTTTCTGTTCACAATCTTTTAAGCTTGGCAATCTATATTTCAACAATGTCGCTTTTCTGCTCTCACTGACCGCAGGGTCTAGAAGCTCAAGAAATAAATTATCGAGACAAGAAACCTCTGTATACACGTCCGATTTGGTTGAAGATGCGCTCGTTTCCACATCTTTTGATGCTTCATCACCAGTGCTGGAACTGAACTCGTGCTGCATCGCCAAGACTCCTGACAGAGCACAACAAACGACAATAATAGTTCTGTTCAGCTTGAAATGTTTCTTCATTTTCTTGCCTTCGTATCCATCAGTAGCATCCACACTCATTTGCAATCTCCTGAAAATAGGTTATATCTGACCAGACATCGCTTTGTTCGTCGTCCGAAAGACAAGTCCGAGTGAAATTCTCTCGCTCACTTGAAAGAGCCTCATGCTCCGCAAAAGGATATGGACACACGCTTGTGTTTCGAACCCCCATGTAATACAGCAACTGCGCTGCTTTTGCGGCCATAATAAGATCATATCCTTGATTGGCATGTGTCTGCTCGTGAATCAATGTAGATGCAAGATGATTCTCGTTCATGAATGCTGGCGGTCCTATTCTCACGTTTCCCCATTCATCAGTATCACCATCGCTTTGAAGGGTGGGATCATAAGTGGCAGCCTGATTGATGTTGTATTTGCTGCTTACATATGCAATTGCTTCCTGGAACTTATCTTTGGTTTTGAGTTTTCGAAAATATGACATGATGGACAGGCTGTGTTCATCTCCGCATTGTTGATCATTAAAAAACGGCGCTAGTTTTATCGACTGATCAATCAGGACTAGGTCATCGGCGCACTTGTTGGATTGAGTTTCGGATTTGGCTTCATAAATCGAAACATACTTGCCGACATCGCCTGATGGAACAAAAGAAGCGATTTCGCCGTTGTCACCTTCAATATCCGGGTCTGCATATATAATGGCAGCACTGATACTTAACCCATCGGTTGCAGGTAATGTTTGAGCGCGCACTTCTGTATACGAATAGACATCATTTGGATCAACCGGCGAAGGATGATTCGCCAACGACGTTTCGGTGGATTCCAACTGCACCACAAAAGCTTTGATCGTCATCTCGGCAAAACACGTTTCCAGCGACGCGGGTTTCACACGGACCGCATATTTCCCCCACCATCCGCCGAA
>CAYWJE010000210.1:0-6363 GCA_964458525.1 uncultured Verrucomicrobiota bacterium | reverse complement strand
TAAGCCCGCATTTGACAAAATCTCCTCTTTCTCCACCTCCGTGTCTCTGTGCCTCCGTGGTAAGATTTTAAGTTTGAAGTTGCTGAAGTTTGTTGAAATACAAAGCATGTCGATTGTCACAACGTAACTGATCAGGTTTCGCCACCATACAATGGTGGCCTACAGCATGGAAAGATGTAGGCCAGGATTTTATCCTGGCGCAAAGGGCGTGTATTTACAGCCTGTTCGGGGCATACTTCGTCATGGATTCAGGGAATGGAAAGAGGAATATCATGAGAAATCATATTTTTTGCGTGACAGCGGCGGCCCTAATGGCTGCATTTGTGTCCGGTTGTTCCCCTTCGGCTGAGAAATCCGCGAAAAACGGCGCAGGGGTCAGAGACCTGCTTCCGGTTGCCGTTCGCACCAGGATTGCACGGCCGGGGGAGATCTCAGAGAAGCTGCAATTCACGGGAGAACTCGAGTCTCCTCTTAGCGTGCAGGTTTCCGCCAAGGCTCAGGGGCGGCTGGGCAAGCTGGAACTGGAGAAGGGATCGGATGTGACCGAGGGCGTGGAAGTGAAGAAGGGCGAGGTTATAGCCGAAATCGAGCATCGTGAACTCGAGGCGCAATTGGCGCTGGCCGAGGCGCAGCTGCAACAGGCGGAAGCCGCTCTGGCTGATAAGGAGAGGGAGCTTCGGCGGCTGGTGGCGTTGTTTGCTGAAGACGTTGCCACGGAGCGCGAACGCGATTCCGCCGTCGCCGCTCATGACAGCGCGGCGGCCTCGCATGCCCAGGCGCAGGCGCAAGTGAAGCTCGCCCGCGTGAATCTGGAAGAATCCTTCATCCGCGCGCCGATGGACGGCGTGGTCGCTGAGCGATATGTGGATCCCGGTGCTATGGTCGGCGCCAACACGCCCATCGTGCGCCTGGTTCAGATGTCGCCGTTGCGCCTGATGGTGTATGTGCCGGCCCCCATGCTCCCGGTTCTGGAGCCGGGCCGGACGCCGGTGGAAGTCAGGACGGACGCACATCTGAACCGATCATTCGAGTCCGTGGTTGGGCGCATTTTCCCCACGGTTGATTCCGCAACCCGGACGGCACAGGTGGAAATACTGCTGGATAACAAACATAACGGGAACGGTCAATGGGTGCTCCGTCCCGGCATGTATGCCACTGCTGAAATCAGCATGGCGGTGCGGGAGGCGGCGCTGATGGCGCCTGCCGCCAGTGTGCTGCGCGTGCTGGACCGGCAGATAGTGTTCGTGGTCGAGGACGATGTCGCCCGGGCTGCGACCGTGAAAACGGGCATACGCAGCGGGGATCGGGTGGAGATTGTCGAAGGCCTGGCCGATGGTGACGAATACGTCGTCATGGGACAGAACAAGCTGACCGATGGCGTTCGCGTCGAGCGCGTGAAGGACTTGGGATCGACCGAATGATCTGACCTCTTTGAAGGAGACCTTGAAGTGAAATTACCAGAATTAGGCGTTAGAAAACCCGTCACCACGCTGATGTTTTTCCTGGCGGCGCTGATTATCGGCTCCGTCATGATCTCCAAACTCTCGGTGGATTATCTGCCGGAGATAGATATGCCCACGGTGACCGTCGTCACTGAATGGAGCGGCGCCAGCACCGAGGATGTGGAGAATAAGGTCACAAAGCTGATCGAGCGTGCGCTTGGCTCCGTTAATAATCTCAAGGAGATGACCAGCGCCACCACCGAGGGGATTTCGAGCGTGACGTGCGAGTTCATGTGGGGCACGGATCTTGACGAGGCCTCAAATGATATGCGCAGCAATGTGGACCGTGTGAAGGGGGATCTTCCTGACGATGCCGAAGAGCCGCGCTTCATGAAGTTTAATACCTCGCAAATCCCCATCCAGTTCTACGGAGTGACCGCCAGGGAGAGCGTGGAGAACTTGTACGATATCATTGACCGGCAGGTTTCCGATCCGCTCAAGCGCCTTCCCGGCGTGGGCACTGTGCTCCTCTTCGGAGGCCTTCAGCGCGAGATCCAGATACTCCTGGATCCGGAGAAGCTGGCCGGGTTCGGGATTGACCTGGATTTAGTTGCTAACACCCTGGCTGCGGAAAATGTGACGCTTCCAGCCGGAAATATCAAGATCGGACGCATGGACTACACGATTCGCGTGCCTGGCGAGTTCAAGACTCCAGAGGAACTTGAGAGCGTGGTGCTTCGCTCCGAAAAGGGAGCTTACGTCTACATGCGCGACGTAGCTCGCGTGCTCGATGGTTTTGAGGAGGAAAAACGCATCACGGAGATAAACGGATCGCGCGGGATGCTCATGATGATCCAGAAACGTTCCGGCGCAAACACGGTTGACGTAGCCATGCAAGTCACAAGCGAGCTGGAACAGCTCAAACCGACTCTCCCGCGGGACATCGAGTTGCACCTGATTGCGGACACCAGCACGGACATCACCCAGTCCATAAACAACGTTTCGAACACCGTGAAATGGGCGTTCATCTTTGTGGTGCTCGTTACCCTGCTGTTCCTGCGCAATTTTCGCTCGGCTTTGATCATAGCGCTGACAATCCCTTTTTCGCTGATAACAGCGTTCATCTTCATGTGGACGATGGGCTGGACTATCAACATTATTTCCATGTCCAGCCTCACCGTGGCAATAGGCATGGTGGTTGACAACACGGTTGTGGTTCTTGAGAACATCACTAAGAAGGTGGAGCTTGGCGTCGCGCCGCGGGAGGCGGCGATGTTCGGAAGTGAAGAGGTTGGAACCGCGGTTGCGGCATCCACCTTGACGACGATCGTGGTGTTCCTGCCGCTCATTTTCCTCCAGGGCGAGTCGGCGGTAATGTTCAAGCAGCTAGGCGGGCTGCTGACGGCGACGCTTCTGGCGAGCATGGTGTGCGCGCTGTGGCTTACGCCGATGCTGAGTGCCAAGCTTATTCTTGAGGCAGGTGCGAGGCAGGCCAAGACGGGTGCGCGAATGGCTGCCATCCACTCATGGGGCGACCGGATGTTCGACGCGGTGGACGCCGCGTACGGCATGCTGCTGCGCCGTGCGCTGGGCGATCGCTGGCTGGTGATCGTTGCCGCCATAGTGCTGCTCGTCGGCGGCATGGCATTGTTCAAGACCGTGGGCTCCGAATACTCTCCCGAGGACGACTCGGATCGCCTCACGATAGCGGTGGAACTCGGAATAGGAACGCGCGTTGAGGAGACGGCCGAGGTCTGCAGGCGCATGATTCCCCTCGCCCTGGAAGCGGCAGGCGAAGAGAATGTGAAGACTTATTCGATGCGGTGCGGCGAAAATCGCGGCATGGGCGGAAGCTCCGGAACCCATATCGGGCAGGTGCAGCTGCGCCTGGTCGGGACGACGGAACGCAACAAGACATCGAAGGCCATAGGACGAAAAGTGGCCGACCAGGTGTCGTCGTGGCCTGAAATTGTGAAGGTGAGAACAATCGGCGGCGGCATGGGTCCGGGCAGAGGCGCCATGCCTATTTCGGTGGAAGTTACCGGGTTCGATTTTGACATCCTGCAGAGAATTGCGGAGGAGGCGGCCGCCATCATACGCGTCACGCCTGGCGCCGTGGACGTGAACATCGCGCGCGACGTCGGGCGGCCTGAAATACATATCGAGATAGACCGGGTGAAGGCGGCGGCGCATGGCCTCAATGTTTCACAGGTCGCCAGAGGGATGCGAACATTGTTCTATGGTCAGTCCGCCACGAAGTTCCGGGAGGAAGATGATGAATACGACATCCTGCTGCGCCTGGACGAGCCGCACCGAAGTTCGCTCTCCGACATCGCCAGCGCTGAAATTACGGCGGCGGACGGACGGCGGATTCGACTGGACAGCGTGGCGAACATAGTGGAGCGAACCGGTCCTCTCAAGATTGACCGGAAGAACCAGGAGCGCATGATCAAGGTCGAGGCGGACGTGTTCGGGCGCAGCAGCGGCGAGGTCGTTGACGATCTTCGCAGCAAGATAAACGCGCAGGTCGCGCTTCCCGCCGGCGTGGGCATCCATTTCGGGGGAACGGCCGAAGACCAGGCCGAGACCTTCGGCCAGATGCGGCTCATGCTTATTCTGGGCATTCTGCTTGTCTACATGGTCATGGCGTCGCAGTTCGAGAGCCTGCTTGATCCGTTCCTGATCCTCTTCTCGATACCGTTCGCGTTCACAGGCGTCGCTATCAGCCTTACTTTGCTCGGGCTCACTATCAATATCATGTCATATATCGGCATGATCATGCTGGTTGGCGTGGTGGTGAATAATGCAATAGTCCTGGTGGATTACATAAACCTGCTGCGCGCCCGTGGCCAGAGCCTGACCGAAGCGATTGAGAACGCCGGACGTTCACGCCTTCGGCCGGTCATGATTACAACGCTCACAAGCGTGGCTGGAATGTCTCCAATGGTGTTCGGCGGAGGCGAAGGTTCGGCTATGTGGAAGCCCATGGGCGCCACCATAGCCGGCGGCCTCCTTTTCGCAATGCTTATAACCCTCGTGCTCGTGCCCACGCTCTACAGCCTTTTCCACTCCCGCGCGGAACGGAAGCGGCTGGAGTCTGCACAATTCAGGAAAGGAATCGCGTGATGAAAGCACTCTGGATCACTTATGATATCGTACTGGATGATGAGATAATCGGGATGCTGCAGGATTGCGGTGTCGAGGAGTTCACCCGGTGGCCCCGACTGACCGGCAGAGGTCCAAAAAGCGGCGCGCGGCTGGACAACCATGTATGGCCGGGCGCCAATGCCGCCATTATGACGGTTCAGGACGATGACACGGTAACCAGGCTGATGGTCCGCCTGCAGGCGCTGCGCGACAAGGTTGGATCCAGAACCGGCGTGTGGGCTTTTACCTCGCCTGTGATGGAAAAGCTGAAGTGACTCTCCTTAATCCATACTTGGAGAGGCGTTCGAACAGCGAAACGGAGAAATTATGCTCGAAGCCGCCATCCGCGGCCCTGGTCAAGGATGGCGTTGCGCGAACGCTTTTTCGAATGGCCGTTCCCATGCTGGCCGGCACGTTTGCGATGACGGCCTACAACCTGACGGACACCTGGTTTGTCTCCCGCCTCGGAACGCTGCCCCTCGCGGCAATGGGCTTTTCCTTTCCCGTCATAATGCTCATGCGATGTCTCACGGGCGGACTTGGCGCCGGCGTTACGCCTCTTGTTTCGCATGCCATAGGACGCAGCGCTCACGGTGATGCCGCGAGGGTTGTGACCCATGGCATGGCACTCACGGTCGTGGTTTCCCTTTTCTTGTCGGTCGCCGGCTATTTCAGCATTGATTTCGTGTTCGCGCGGCTCGGCGCTGATGCCGATGCGCGGGCGCTTGTGGGCGAGTATATGAGGACCTGGTACCTGGGCGCGGTCTTCATGTCGCTGCCGATGATGGGCAATGGTATTCTCATTTCGGTCGGCGATTCAAAGTCCGCCGCGCGGTTCATGATGCTCGGAACGCTGCTGAACGTGATTCTCGATCCCATCATGATTTTCGGCTGGCTCGGGTTTCCGGCAATGGGCATTCGCGGCGCGGCGCTTGCGACCGTGATTGCCCAGGCGGTGGCAACGGCCTGGTTGCTGAGGCTTCTGCGGGTCAAGCACCGGCTGCTCGTGTTCCGGAAGTGGAAGGGCAGTGATTACATGGTGTCGCTCAAACGTATTCTCGCATTCGGCATTCCAGGCATACTGACGATGATTCTCATGCCGGTTTCTTCCGCCGTGATAACCAGGCTGCTGGGCCGCTTCGGCAACGAGGCCGTGGCCGCCGCCGGCGCTGCCGGCCGCATCGAGATGCTGGCATTTGTCATTCCGATGGCGCTCGGTATGTCGCTTACGCCTTTCATAAGCCAGAATTACGGAGCCGGTTGCATTGATCGCATCAGGGAGGCCATGAAGTTGGGCACCCGCTTTGCCTTTTTCTACGGGGTGGGGGTTGCCGCGCTGTTCTTTATCGGTGCCGATGAACTTGCCGGACTTTTCAGTGAGGATCCCCGGGTTGTCACGGTCCTCGTTGACTATATCAGGATAATATCATTCGGTTACGGGATGATGGAGGTGCACAGATACTGCGGCTTTGCGCTCACCGGCCTGCATAAGCCGGCGCAGACGACGCTTCTGAACGCATTGCGCGTGCTGGTGTTCCTCGTTCCCCTCTCCTATCTCGGCGCCGGTCTGATGGGAATTCGCGGCATATTCGCCGGGCGTCTTGTTGCGGACATAGCCGCGGGTGTCGTCGGCCTTTTCTGGGCCGGGCGGGCAATGAGGGCGGTATCCCGTTTAAATCGAGTTGAAAAAATGGGCTCCTCCGCAAAAGCTATGGGTCGTTAATTGCCAGACAATTCCACAAACTATTTACACTCTATGCTTTATAAACTTCAA
>CAYWJE010000209.1:0-6407 GCA_964458525.1 uncultured Verrucomicrobiota bacterium | reverse complement strand
CACCGTAATAAGCTTTAGATCAATGCATTAGACGGAGTGGGACAGGCTCTACATAACAGCCGGTCGGGTTGGCCTCCGGGGCATGCGGCGGGTTGCACGGGAAAGGGTAGATGATATTGGTGTATATCGGCCTGTCGAAGCCGTGCAGCTGCCAGTTGGAGGGGACGGGCAGGTCGTGCCAGTCTGAGACGTCATAGCCCGGCTTGAAAAATGCAGGCGCTGATTCCGGATTATCGAAGAGCTGGAACTTCCATGTGCCGTTGAGCGAGAGGACAAAGCGCGAGGCCGTGCGGTCGCAGGATCGAGCCTGCTCCCCCGATTCGTACGCGCCCCACGGCATGTGGGTTGTTTCGCGGTTCCGCTCCACGAGTCCCGGCGATTCCCATTCCGGCATATTGTATTGACTCGACATAAAACGCGTTCTTTTATGGTATGGCGGGTGTTCTCAAGCTGCCTCACCCGTGAATGTTTCTCATTATCCTAAATCCGGCAGTAGAATTTTTCTGACAGGATAACACGATCTACAGGAAGGATTTATCCCGACCTCCAAGAGAGTCGGGACAACATGTCTTGTCCGCCATAGCCCTTGGGCGAAGGCTGGTTGATCTCAAAGATATTCATCCTGTGAATCCTGTCAAACTGCTCTTTCTAGGATTATATATGTTCCGCCGCCAAATATCAACTGTTATTATGTCTCGAACGGATTGTCGAAGCTGATCAAATCCACCTGTTGCTTGACCGGATCGTCCTTGGCACAATTCGGTTTTTCGATCCACGGGCAGGCATAAAGCTTGCCGTTCGGATGCACCGCCAGTGTGTGGGAGTCGGTGGGAGACCGGCCGTCTTCAAGACGCAGCGCGCCGTGGTCAATGCGCTTCCCGGTATCGAGATTGAAGGTGACCAGGTGCGTTACCTGCGATATCTTACTGCCGTCTTCGGCGACGCGGCGGTGTACACTTGTGAGATAATAAAGGGTGCTACCGTCAAGTCCCATCATGAGCGAGATATAGCCGTAATGAAAGGGCTCGTACTTGCCGTTTTTGATCAATTCGTCCGCGGCAATGCGCTCTATGAGATCGAGTTTCTCTGTCTCCGGATCGAACTGGAAGAGGTACGCAGAGAGGGGGTGAACTCCGAAGAAAACCTTGCGCCGCGGATCCCAGATGATCGTCCGCCAGTTGTAGCCCTGGTGGCCCGGCTTGGCCGGATCCAATGATCCTAGAATATCGCGCTTGAGCGACTCCTTGATCACAACGATCTTATTCGTCTCCGGGCTGTAACGGACGATCTCGCCGGTCGAGTTGGTGACGTAGACTACGCCCGTGTCCGGCACGATGGCGAATACCCGGCACAGGCAGCGGTACCTGTCGCCCTCCCCCATCTCGCCATCTGCCGAGACCGGTCCGAGGTTGTGCATTTTGCCGGTGTCTATTTCATAGTAAAGGAACAGACCACTCGGCCATGTGAGACAGTAAAGTCTGCGATACTTGGCATCCAGACCGCAGGTGAGTATGCCTTCCGCCGTGGGAGCTTTTGCGAGATCCTTGAATTTCCCGGAACCCATATCATACTCGATAAGGTGGCCGCCCGGATACTGCTTGTATCCGTCCGGCACGGCCGCCGGCTGCTCCTTATTGTTTGACGCCATGAAGAATCCATAATGTGTCGCCATGTACAGTTTGCCGTTCAGTTCGAAGAAAGGTGAGTGCGACTTGCCCTGCGGGATTGTGCCCGTTCCGGCCTCGCCGACGATTTCGCCGAGAATGCCGAGCATTTTCACTTCGTCTTTTGCCGGATCGTACCTGTAGATCCGGCCATGCGTATCTATGTTGTGCGAACTGAGCGTATAGTAAACGCATCCGTCGCTCGCCAGAGAGAGCGAATTGAAGTTGGAGTCCGATTTCTTGAATCCCGACGGATGCAGACGTGTGGGTATAATCTTGTCGTGATCGGCGTTATTGGCGGCTGAGGTCATAGCTGTGTCTCCTGTATGATGATTATCTACTCCTGAATTACCATGAAGTGTGTTTGTCGGGATTGAACGACAGAGCTGGCGTTGAATAAAAGACGTTCGAGAGCTCCTCACCCCCGGCGCCCGGTTTCGGCAGATCGGAGGCGACGCCGAGATTTCCCAGAATGGCCGAATAAATGCGCAGTATTTTTGTTCTCTGCCACGCGGAATTGAAGTCATCCGGCGCAATCTGACACAGAACAACCCGGCCTTTTCCCAGCGAGATCTCGGCAAAAAGTCCGTTCGGTTCGACAACGGATCCGGTCGGTGCCTCCGAGATGACGGGCAGCTTCATCACCCTGCGGAAGAAGAAGTCCGATGCCGTCAACCCCGACAGGAGCGGGATGCCGGCGGGATTTCCCTTGAATGCTTCGGCTTCTTTCACCTTTACCTTGACTGGAAGCCATCCGGCCGCGCTGTTGGCGGAAAGCCCGGCAACAACGAGCGTGCCGCCATGCATCACGAAATCGCGTATGCGTTCCTTCTTCGAATCGAGCTGACTGACAATTGAGGCGAGATTCGGCGGCAGCGGTTCGGATTGGTTTTTCGCCGCAATCTGTTCAAGCTCGTCCATAAGCTCCACGATTGCGGAATCCGGCTTCTTATCGAGTAGGTTAAGGGCGGGAATCAGCACAGCCTGTTCTCCCGGCTCCCCCTTATTCATTTTCGGCGAAAGCCCGATGAACGCGACGGCAGCTCCGTCCAGCTCCTCGATACTCTCTGTGTCGGTTTGAAGCTCCCGGAGCACGGCCTGCCAGGCCGGGTCGCCGTCGAAGACCAGCCGGCCGGAAGCCGGCGCAACTGCCTGGATTGTATAATTGATCAGCCGGTCGACGAGCAATGTGGCCACCGGATCAATGCCATAGCGATTGGAGACGTCGAGCTGGCAGATAATGATTCTTCCCCGGTCAATCATTAACTCCACAAGGGGTGTGTACAGCATGTCGAATCCACTGCTCAATATCGTACTGAACCGCCCAATTTGGGGCTTTTCGAAGTGAAACGCCGCCACGGTGCCGTTTGCGCTCCAATGGGCGAATTCGCTCTCTCCGAAATAACCCCGCGCACTCTTGTGGTCGAGGTAGCCGTACTCAACTCCTTTGCTGTAATCGGGGTAGGGTTCCAATATATCAGATGCGCCGCGCCAGTCCCTGAAATCTTCGTCGTCGAGTCCATCCATGACCGGATGGAGCCTGTCGGACACGAAGACATCTCGCGTGTTGGGATCATCGTTTTTGATGCCGAACACCGAGCGTTCGACCTGTTCAAAGCACAGGATGTTCAAACCTTCCCGGACAGCCATGAAGAGCGCGGCCTGCACAGCCGGATCTGCGGGAAGCCCGCGGCGGCCTATGATCAGCACGTCGGCATCGGCCAGGTCGCCTGAGCGCGATGAGGCTGCGGATAGTTTCGCTTCGCGGAACTTGATTCCGGCGCGCGCAAGCATGGCGGAAGTCTGGCCCTCCGGGTCCGCAACCACTACGCGAGCCCTGCCTGAGTCCGGTTTCCGGGCAGGGGGAAAGATCTCGACGGCGAAGGAGTCGCTTGCTACATCGCCTTCAGCATCGACGCGCAACTCGATCTTGAACCTGGTCTTCTCGCTGACCTCGGGAGCCGAAAACGTGAAGGGATGTTTCAGGATTTCGCCGGGCTTGAGCGTGAAAGCGCGCGAATCGCTGGCGCCTGGTTTGCCCGTCTCGCAGGCGATCAGCCGCCATTCCACGTTCACCTTTAGATCCCGGAAATGATCATTGATCAATATCGCCTGTTTGGCAATCGGCTTCCCGGAGAAGAAGGCATGATCCTTTCTTGAGAAGTCGCCCGCTTCGCCTCCGATGTATGTCAGAAATGAGTTGTTATTCTTGTTGTAAGCCTGTTTGACGGGATTCGACATATCAGATTCAAGGAGGGGTTTCGATATGCCCAGAATGAAATACGATATACCGTATGTGCGCCAGGCGCGCGTTGTTCTTTCAATGCACTTGGCATGGAGCAGGTTGGTGTTGGGATCAAATACATCTGCCAGTTCTTCTTCTTTCCTCGGCTCAAATGCCAGCACGTTTTCCCTCGTCTCGCGCGCGTAGGCCGCGTCGCCGAAATAACGGGCGGCGTGTTCCGTCACCAGCGGTTCGGGTGATTTTGAGTCAAGTCCTCTGCCCGCCTGCCAGTTCCACAGGTAGTTGCCAAGGATCATGCCGAGTTCGTTGCCCACGAAAGGAACGGGGCGCTGCTCGGCCCAGTGCCTCGGCCATTCCTCCCGCGTCTGGAGAGGTGTGCCGGGGCCGATGTACTGCATAAGCGAACGATAATCGCCAGCAAGTCCCTGCTGGTAATAGCCAAACAGCAGCCCCGGCGCCGCTTCATGAACAATATCCACCATCGCCTGGTTGCCAATAAAAGCGGATGTCCCGCGGATTTCGTCGGTCACGGGCATGCCCATGGAGATCGGGCTCCCGTGCCCTCCGGGAAGGTATCCGTAGATCCCGCGGGTGATGAGAACGATGGACGGATGTGAACGGTACCTGGCAATGTTCCTGCGCGCCGACGCCAGGTGCGATTCCTCATCATCGCCGTATATGTACACCTTGTAGTTAAGCATGAAGCCCTGTTCATCGCTGACTTCAAGCGTCACTTGTTCCGCTTTTTTCGTGTTGCGCGGAGCATAGGGGCCGAGGAAGAGGCCGATTGACGAGTTAAACCCGAGCTCCCGCAACTGCGAGATCTGAAGCGCAATCTCGTCTCTCGATTCGCTGCCGAAGCTGTGGCATTGGCCGCGCAGCCTGAATGGAACACCGTTCATGATGAGGTCGCCGCCCTCGGTCCAGACCTCTCTGAAGCCGAAACGCACGGGATCGGGCTCGTCCACGAGCTGGCCGTTCTTGAGGATCTCCGTCTCGAGAAGCAGCAGACGCGGATCGTCGGGAAACCAGAGGGGCGGATCCCGAAACGGAAAAGACACCCGGAAGACCTGACTTGTTTCTCCCTCGAGGTTCACGGCGCCGGTCCCGAGCTCAATAACCTTGTCATTCGACGGGTCGCGCACACGACAGCGGACAGCGATCTCGAACATGGCAGCGAGAGAATTCAACACCGTCAATTCTACTTCAAGGCTCTTGTTTCTGAATGAGGGAATTGGAATTGGCGGAAGCACTGAGAGCGCGCGCGAGCGCCTGACCTCTACAGCCGTCGAGCCGGTCAATCCGGACGGAAACCAATATCTCTTGCCGTCCCGCATCTCGGACAAGGCTTGATAGGGGCGGCCGGCAAGGACTGTGATCCTGTTTGTGCCGGGCACGACGTGCGAGGTGATATCATATTCCCTGCCACTGCTGCTTTTGTGGTGCGTAACGAATTTTCCGTTGATGAAGATGGAGCATATGGGCTGGGCGCCTTGAAGGACGAAATAAACACCGTTCTCTTCATCAAATTTATCGATTTGAAAATCGCGTTCGAGCCAGGCTGATGGGAACGACCCCAGATTTATGCCATTCCATCTCATGAGCGGAGACGCGATTTCAGGCGAGGATAAAGCGGATCCGTGGGAGAGTAAATCGTCGCCGAAAGGCTTCCAGCTCCCCGGCACTCTGGTAAAAGCCCAGGGCTCCGGCAACGGTTCAAGTTTTTTGAACTGCTGCTTTCCCGGGGCGGATTCTCCCACTTGCACCGGTTCATCCGCGCCGAATGGCTGGACGCGCCAGAATCCATCGAGGTCGTATCTCAACCGCGTTCTTCTGCTGCGGTCGGGAATGGTACGCCAGTTAACGCTTTTGGGAAGGGCCGGCCTGGGCTCCAGCAAGTTGACGAGGTCCGGCTCATAGCGGTATTCGGACGGATTGATGCCCGAAGCGTCCTCAAATATGACGAGGCCCTTCCTGCCGCGTTCGAGAGCGCCGCGCATATCGCGCTCGCCCAGCGGCTTGTCGAGAAAATAGACTTCGTCAATAATACCGGGACACCCGTTTATCAGCGTGAAGATATCGCCGAAACCGTCCTGGAGAGGAATGGTTCCACGTGAGAGAAACTCGGCATCCACAAAGATCTCGTAAGTATCTTTGCCACCGTCCCATGTGATAACCCAGAAATGCCATTCGCCATCCCCCCGGTCAAGCAATCCAATGTTTTTTCCGGTGACCCATTTATTGGCAAGAACCGCCTGCGACGAAGGTTTTGCATCTTTCTTCGACTTGAACCAGAACACCAGTGAACCCCGGGACTGGTCAAGGATGTCAATCGTGGGATAGCTCAGCGCAGCCTTGCCGCCGCAATAGGCTGCCTGTCCGACAATGCCTTTCTCAAAAGTGATGTCTCCGCTGTAGAGGTTGCGCAGCCGATAGGCAGGGGCGATTCCGTCAGTGTGGTTCTCCATCGGGATGTGCAGAAGAATGCGCTCGCTCCC
>CAYWJE010000208.1:0-6442 GCA_964458525.1 uncultured Verrucomicrobiota bacterium | reverse complement strand
CGCGGAATTCCTGGGCGAGTTTCTTCTTCAGGGCAATCGCCGTGGCCTGGTCAATATGCTCTCCAGATGCAGTTGGGCTCATGACCCGCCGCAGTTGATCTTGCGGCATTTGTTGCATGCCGACCATCAGGCGGCAGCAATGACCTTCCCCGCCGTGCCATTTCTCGATGTTGTCGTGAAGTTGCCGCCAGCCGCGCAGGTTGAAATATCCGACACAGAAATCGGCGCGCTCGCACAGCGCAATGGTTTCCTGCAAGGCAGGCAGCAGGCGCTCCTCGATGTTGTCAAAAATGCGCGGCAACGATGACCTCCGCTCTGACGCTGTTGTTCAGGTTGTGCTAATCGTATACATCGGTAAACCATGGGAATCAAGACTTCTTTCGGGTGCCATCTGCGCCTCCCGGCAGGGTCATTGATGCGCTTAACAAAGGCCTTGAACTGCCGCCCCGGTTGTGTTCCACTTGTAACCGATAAGAGTGGTTGGCGATGCTGAGGAACCTGTCCGGAGGAATAAATGATAGATTTACACATGCATTCAGTGTTTTCCGACGGCAGCATGACGCCGGATCAGTTGGTGGTCGAGGCCGGTATGCAGAAGCTGAATGCCATAGCTCTCACCGATCATGACAGTGTTGATGGTATTGCCCCCTTCCTGGCCTCGTGCGCTAAGCGCGGGATGCGCGGAGTGCCGGGCGTGGAGATCAGCGTCGAGGGCGAGGGCGGGGACGCAATGCACATGCTCGGATACTTCGTGGATCACAAAAACGCGCCGTTAAAGAAGCATCTTGCGGGCATCAGGAGTAACCGCGATTACCGCAACAAGAAAATCCTTGAGAGCTTGAACGCGATGGGGCTCGTGCTGACGATGTCCGAGGTGGCTGCCTACGCGGGAAGCGATAACGTGGGAAGGCTTCATTTCGCCCAGGCACTTGTTGCGCGGGGCTACGTGAAGAACAGAGAAGAGGCTTTCAATAAATTCCTGGCAAAAGGGAAATCGGCTTATGTTAACCGCAAGAGGCTCACCCCGCACCAGGGCATCAAAATGATCGCGGAGGCCGGCGGCCTTGCCGTGCTGGCCCACCCCTTTACCCTCGGTAAGGGCAAGGAGGCGCTCACCGCGCTCGTGTGCGATCTGGTCTCGGCCGGGCTGGCAGGTATTGAAGTCTATTATCCCCAGCACAGTCCGAAACAAAGGAAATTTTACACGTCAATCGCCCGGAAATTCAACCTGATCATGACCGGTGGGAGCGATTTCCACGGTGCGCCCATGCCGGATGTGAAGATGGGGCGCGGGTTCGGCTCCCTGAACGTGCCCGATTCCGTGCTGGAAGAGCTGGATGCGCGGCGAAAACAATAACAACGGGCTCTACGTTCATATCCCTTTCTGCGACGGAAAGTGCGGCTATTGCGCGTTCTATTCCATTCTCTACGAGCCGAGCCTCGCCGACCGCTTTCTCGACGCGCTTGAACGCGAGCTGGCGCAATCCACCATTGAAGCTGGAACAGTCTACATCGGAGGCGGCACGCCCTCGGTTCTATCGGTGAATCAACTCGACAGGCTTTGCCGGATGATCCGTCGCCATGTTGCGATCAGGAAGGAGGCCGAATGGACGGTTGAGATGAACCCGGGAACAGTGAGCGCGGAGAAAATGTCTGTTCTCGTTTCCGCCGGAGTGAACAGGATAAGCCTCGGCGCGCAGTCCTTCGACGAGCGCGCCCTCCAAACCCTCGGCCGAAGGCATTCAGCGGCGGATACGGTCGAAGCGGTGAGGATGGTTCGCGCCGCCGGAATCAACAATATGGGGCTTGATCTTATAGCCTGTGTTCCAGGCTTCGGCGGCAGATGCTGGGAGGAAACATTGCGGTGCGCGATCAAGCTTGAGCCTGAACATGTTTCCGTCTACGCGCTGACCATCGAAGAGGGTTCGCGCCTGGCTGCAGCAGCGGCTTGCGGAAAATTCACCCTGTCCGATGATGAGGCGCAGCTCGACGAGCTGGAAGTTGCAGAAGAGTTGCTTAGAGGAGCCGGCTACAGCCGCTATGAAATATCCAATTATGCCTTGACCGGATTCGAGTGCCGGCATAACATTTCCTGCTGGTGCGGCGAAGAGTATCTGGGCGTCGGCCCGGCCGCGGCTTCCCACGCGGGGCTCGAGCGGAGATGCAACCGTCCGGATGTTTCCGGCTACATTGAGGCGCTTGAGCGAGGGCAGCCTCCGCCATGTGATGCTGAAGTGTTAACGCCCGTTCAGAAGATAGCGGAACGTCTCGTGTTTGGACTCAGGATGAGCGAGGGCGTGGACATGGAATTGACCACTGAATGCCTTGCGGCGCTTGACTCGCTGCAACGCGACGGGCTTGTCGTGAATGACGGGGGCAGGTGGACGCTCACGACGAGGGGCCGCAATCTGGCGGACTATGTGGGCGCGGAACTGATCGGCTGCGGCTGACACCGTCAGCCGGGGTGATGTAAACTGGAGATAACGAACCACATATAAACAGCGGTGGCACAGGCCCGCCTGCAACGCTTGTGCGTAAGCACTGCGGGCAGGCTGTACCGCCCTACCGTTGAAATTTCTGGTAGGGCCGCCCCGACCTCAAAGTCCAGACTCTCCGGGAGGTTGGGAGTCGGGGCCTTGTGCGGTCGTCATATTTTAAACGACTTTAGTAGTCACTGGAGGTGAGATGATCGGAATACTGTGCAGGGTTTCAAGGGAGCTGAAAACACACGCGCCTTTCACCATTTTCGGTGCCGTGGCAGGGATCGCGCTCGTGTGGGCGGTCATGGCATTCAATGTGCCGCGTTCGGTATCAGAAAATCTTTTCTGGGTATTCCACCCGCTCCACGTGTTTCTCAGCGCGTTCACAACCGCGGCGATGTTACGCCTGCACAGGAAGAGCGGATTTCTGCTGGTGGTTGCTATCGGCTACGCGGGATCTATTGGAATAGCAACCTTGAGCGATAGCCTCATCCCGTTTCTGGCTGAATGGCTTCTGGACCTGCCGCACAGGGACCTTCACATAGGCTGTGCTGAAAAATGGTGGCTGGTTAATCCAGCCGCTGCGACGGGAATCATTGCGGCATATCTCAGGCCTTCCACAAAACTGCCGCACGCGGGACACGTGTTCCTCAGCACGGGCGCGTCGCTTTTTCATATAGCCATGGCGCTTGGAGAAACGCTAGGCATCGCGGGCTACTTCCTGATAGCAACTTTTCTGTTCCTTGCCGTCTGGGTGCCGTGCTGCACCAGCGACATTATCTTTCCGATGTTCTTCTCCCGGGAAGAGGACGGGGGACGGCAGCAATGCTGCTGACGTTTACATCGGTATTTTCGTGCATCCCCGGGGAGATTTCCTCATGACGAACATTCCCGCTATTGTGCGAATCCTGGCAGTTTTCTTCGGAATGCTGCTGCTCTCCAGGCTGCGCGTGAGAATAGGCATTGCGGTGCTCGCAGGAGCCGTTTCCCTTAACTTCGTTGCGGGCGCTCCGCCGGAACAGCTCATCACAACGCTCGGTTCAGCGCTGGCCAGGCCGTATCTCTGGCTTCTCCTGGCGGTCACGGTTCTCGTTCTCGGCCTCGGCCGGTATATGTGCGAGAAGCGGAACGCGGGCGCCATCCTGTCCATTGCCCAGCGCTGGGGTGGACGGCACGGGCGGATGTGGAGCCTGATGGCCGCACCCGCCGTGATAGGGCTTGTTCCAATGGCCGCCGGCGCCCTCTTCTCGGCACCGATGGTGCAGGATGCCGCCAGCGAAGACCACTGGGCCTCCGACTGGAAGGTGGCGGTAAATTACTGGTTCCGGCATGTCTGGGAATACTGGTGGCCGGTCTACCCGGGCGTGATTGTGGCGCTCGCCGTCTTCGAGATGGAGATGTGGCAGTTCATTCTCGCCATGATAGTCTTCACGCCTGTCACGCTGGCGACAGGGTATTGGTTTCTCATGCGCCCGCAGAAGGAAGACCTGAGCGTCCCTCGAAAAGAGTCGGCCGTGCCAAACCGGCCGTTGTTTCGCGTACTCCTGCCCCTGCTGATAATGATAATTTTTGCTGTCTTCCTGCCGTCCTTTCTCAGACGTGTCCTCCCGGCCATGGATCCGCAGACGCGCAAACTTCTTGCCATGTTCATCGGTTTAATCGCGGCGCTGGGAATTGTACTCATTGAGGAGAGGAAACAGGGGCTCAAGAATATCTGGTCGGCAATCGGAACCGGCTCTTCGTTGAATCTTCTGCTCACGGTCGGCAGCGTTATTATCTTCCAGGACAATCTCTCAGCGTCAGGGCTTTTGCCGGAGGCGGGCATGGAACTTTTAAAATCGGGCATTCCTCTTATGCTGGTTGTTGCGATTCTTCCCATTCTTGCCGGATTATTGATGGGGCTGGCGATTGGATTCACCGGGATAGCTTTTCCCCTGGTCGTTGGCATAATGAACGCGGAAGGGTCGGGCCTGACCCCGATGGCGACGCTTGTCCTGGCGTTCGGTTGCGGCTACATGGGGATGATGATGTCGCCGGTCCACCTGTGCCTGGTTGTCACCCGCGATTTCTTCTCCGCGCCGCTCCTGGCAGTCTACCGCCGCATACTGCCATGCGTGTGCGTGCTGTTGGCGTTCACCTTCCTGCTCCATGGCGTGTTTCGCGTCCTCGGCTGGTGAGCAGGGAGGATCCGGAAATTCTCATTATGGCTGATTCGGCGGGCTCTCACAACAGAAGGATTATCGCCATAATGACAATTGCCGGGGAGGATCAGGAAGTCTTTTGTCGTAACTGCTCAGACATGCAGAGTTTGACGGTAGGCAGAGATCACGCGCCGGCGGGACCCCGGCATGATCTATCCGCACGATCTGAGTAGCTACGCGCGGGCCGCGAGCGGATAATCGTCGCTTCCATCCGGTCCCATGAGCGGCGCCCAGCGCGTTTGCGCCGCCGGCGTGGCGGAGAGAATCTGCAATAGCCTTTCGCGCATGACTTCGAGCACAGGGCGCAGGGCCGCATTGTCCGCCAGGTTGCGCTGTTCATCAGGGTCGTCGCGCAGGTTGAAGAGCAGCTCGCATGCGTGCCCTCCGCCCTCAACTGCTGGAAGGCGGACATACTTGTGAGCGCTGTCTTGCATCATGTGCCAGCGGCCGGAGCATTCGCAGAAGGCATAGTCGCGCACTGTGTCCGCCTCGCCGCGGATGATGGGCATGAGGGAGCGGCAGGGTATGATGTTGTTGAAGGCAGGCCAGTCCTTCGACAGCGCCTTTTTCGGGTCAAGTCCGGCAATATCGAGGATCGTGGCTGTGAGGTCGGTCAGCTCCACCGGGCTAGCGCAGCGGGCGCTACGGAGGTATGCGGGATGCCTGATGGCGGCGGGCACGGTCGCCGACTGGCGCTGATAACGCATTTTCTGGAAGTGTCCGTGGTCGCCCAGCATCTCGCCGTGGTCGGAGGTGATGATGAGAACAGTGTTGTCGAGCATGCCGTCGCTTTCAAGCGCGTCACATACGCGCCCGACCTGTTCGTCAACGCAGAGCAGCATCGCCTTGTAGGCGCGCCGCAGCTTGCGCATCCGCGCGGCGGCTTTTTCGCTCATCGGCGCGTCGTCCGGGCCGCCGGCGACAAAGGGCTTGTCCTGCTCAACGGGCACGAGGTCCAGGAAACGGCGCGGCGGGTCGAATGGCGCGTGCGGACTGGAGAAGGAGAGGAATCCGAAAAATGGCTTATCTGCGGGACGGTTTCTGATGCTCTCCAGCATGCGGTCGGCAGTGACGACGTCAATATAATCCGCCTCGTCGAAAGGCCAGGGCTCCCCGGTGAATTCCGTCTGCTCGGCCGTCATATAGTTGCCGCCGCGTGATGCAACGTGGTCTCGGTATGCATCGAGGAGCCCCCTGGCTTCGAGATGCCTGCACCAGTCGCAATGATTGGCCAATGCGAGCTGCTTGCCGGCCGCCTCCCACACATCGTCGAAGCCGTACCCCTTGAGCTCTTCGTGCAACGCCGCGAGATCAACACCGTGTCCCCGTGGCGTGCCCCATTTCCAGGTCTGGAGCCAATGGAACTTGCCTATACCGGCAGTATGATAGCCGGCCTTTTGCAATGCCTGCGCGTAGGTGGGTATGCCGCGCGGCAGGTCGCCTGACATGGCCAGCGTGCCGATCTGGTGCGTGTAGCGGCCGGTGAGCAGGGCGGTGCGGGCGGGGGTGCAGATGGGGTTGGCTGTCACGCAGTTCAGGAACGCGCAGCCTTCCGCGATACGGTCAATGTTCGGCAGCGTGAGCGGCGAATCAGGATGCCAGCCCGTGTGGTCGGCCCTGTGCTGATCGGTCATTATGAGCAATATATTAGGGCGTTTGGTTGCCATAATTCATCTCCCTTCAAAAAAATGAATCGAGGGGAATAATTAGATCCTATTCGAAAAGGTTTTGCCACGTGTATCCCTGAAAAGTCCGAGCAAA
>CAYWJE010000207.1:0-6481 GCA_964458525.1 uncultured Verrucomicrobiota bacterium | reverse complement strand
GCTGCCGGCGGCGGCTCCTGCTGCGGACCTCCCTGCTGCTCGGGCCCGGGTCCTGTCTGCTCGCCCGGCTTGGCGCGCGAATAGAGATCTGAAGACAGAGCCTGCATTTCGGTATTCAGCGCTTCGAGCGCCTTCTTAATCTCCTCGGTATCGTCGTCCTTGATCGCTGTCTTCAGCTTCTCGATGGCGCCGTCTACCTTGGTCTTAAGAGCGGCGTCAACCTTGTCGCCGTGCTCCTTGAGCAGCTTCTCGGTCTCGTACACGGTGGCATCAGCCCGGTTCTTCGTCTCGACCTTCTCGCGGGTTTTCTTGTCATCGGTCTCGTGCTGTTCCGCGTCCTTGATCATCTTGTCAATCTCGCTCTGGTCGAGCCCGCTGGAAGCCGTTATCGTGATCTTCTGCTCCTTGCCAGTGCCGAGATCCTTCGCGGAAACGTGGAGGATGCCGTTTGCGTCAATGTCGAACGCTACCTCGACCTGCGGGACCCCGCGCGGGGCGGGCGGTATTCCGTCCAGGTGGAATCGGCCGATGGACTTGTTGTGGCTTGCCATCTTGCGCTCGCCCTGGAGCACGTGAATCTCGACCGACGGCTGGCTGTCCGACGCCGTGCTGAATATCTCGCTCTTCCGCGTGGGAATCGTGGTGTTCCTCTCAATGAGGTTCGTGAACACGCCGCCGAGGGTCTCGATCCCGAGGCTGAGCGGTGTGACGTCGAGCAGCAGGACATCCTTAACCTCGCCCTTGAGCACGCCTGCCTGGATGGCCGCGCCGACCGCCACCACCTCGTCCGGGTTCACGCCCTTGTGCGCGTCCTTGCCGAACATCGCCTTCGCCTTGTCCTGCACCTTCGGCATGCGGGTCATTCCGCCCACGAGGACGGCTTCGTCAATCTCGCTCCTGTCCAGTCCTGAATCCTTGAGGCAGGCCGTCACCGGGCCTGTGGTTCTGTCCACCAGTGTGTCAACCAGCTGCTCAAGTTTAGAGCGTGTGAGGCTTACGCTCAGGTGCTTGGGACCGGATGCGTCCGCCGTGATGAAGGGAAGATTGATCTCGGTCTGCTGGGCGGTGGAGAGTTCGCACTTGGCTTTTTCCGCGGCCTCCTTGAGGCGCTGGAGGGCCATGGGGTCTTTCGAGAGATCCACACCATGTTCCTGCTTGAACGTGTTAGCGAGCCAATTAATTACGGCCTGATCGAAATCGTCGCCGCCAAGGTGCGTGTCGCCGTTGGTGGACTTGACCTCGAAAACGCCGTCGCCTATCTCGAGTATCGATATATCAAATGTTCCGCCACCGAGGTCGAAGACGGCTATCTTCTCGTCCTTTTTCTTGTCGAGTCCGTAAGCGAGGGACGCGGCAGTCGGCTCGTTGATGATCCGGAGCACCTCGAGACCCGCGATCTTGCCTGCATCCTTGGTGGCCTGGCGCTGGCTGTCGTTGAAATATGCGGGAACCGTTATCACTGCCTGCGTTACCTTCTCGCCCAGGTATGCCTCGGCGTCGGCCCGCATCTTCTGCAGAATCATTGAGGAAATCTCAGGCGGAGAGTAAGTCCTGTCGCCTATCTCCACGTTGGCGTCCCCGTTACTCGCCTTCACAACCTTATATGGAACCAGCGAGATCTCGTGGGATACCTCTTCGAACTTCCTGCCCATGAATCTCTTGATAGAGAATATGGTGTTCGTCGAATTGGTTACAGCCTGACGCTTCGCGGCCTGACCCACAAGACGCTCGCCCGTCTTGGTAAAAGCAACTATTGACGGAGTCGTCCGCAATCCCTCGGCATTGGGAATAACAACGGGCTCTCCGCCTTCCATCACGGCCATGCATGAATTGGACGTGCCCAGATCTATTCCGATTACTTTTGCCATTGGCTAACCCTTTCGTTATATATGAAACATCGTTAGGTAATATTATTCCATAAAAAAGCAATGGATAAATAGCAATAACCGTGCCAGATTTTGTTGATGAGTTGTATGTTGGGTTATAAGTTGTTGTTAATAAAGTGAATAGATATTAAAAGCACCAGGCTGAGAGGTCGTTCGTCCACCTGAAAGTAACGCCTTAATGACTCATATATCATATCAAGAGCGACAATTTGGCGCTATTGTGGCTCGTTTTTGTGCGGACCTGGAGAACTGGGTTGCGGGATGCATCGTTATTTCTTTGATAGCTCGCGCCGCCCTCACAACGAGGGTGTTCGTACCGGTTGTAGGGCAGCTAAATTCGTCTGATGCATGCCGGGGTGCGGCTCGGATATCGCCAAGGCTGTTAGCCCTGTTCTCAGGTGGCAGGCAGATCATTGAGACGGGCTGCCGATCCTGCCGGTATGCGGGTGGCGGTTCCGTCAACGAGGATCCAGACGTCCACGGATGAGGGGTTGAGCACAGTCTGGCCGGACGTGTCGAAGCGCAGCCGATCCACCGCGTCGGCGTAATCCCTGATCATCCCGTTGGTGGCCGCCCACAGCTTATCGCCACCCTGCTCGCGCAGATCACGGCAAATGCTCTCTATGCTTTCCCATCCACCTTCACGGTCAAACTCATAGCTGTGCCCCCAGATGTAGCAGAGGCGGGCGTATTTGTCCCATGGCGAAGCGGCGAAAAACCGCTTGAGGATTTCTGGTGTTATCGTTCGGTCGTGTCCTGTGGGATGCCATGTCAGCCAGTCATCCGGTCTCCAGACGAACGCGTTGGTGGCCCGGGTGGTGCGCGCATGGCGGATGCCGCATGTCTGCAGCGCCTGGATGACTTTGTCATTCCAATCGCCGAACGGATAGGACAATCCATCCACAATCCCGCCTGTGAGCGCCTCGAGTCTTTTGCGGTCTTCCATCACCTCGTAGACAACCCGTTCCGCGGGGATGCGGGTGGGGTAGGGATGGGTCAGGAAGTGACACGCAACCTCGTGCCCGGCATAGAGGTGTCGTGCTTCCTCCCCTGTGATCCTGCCCTCCTTGTCGATGTTGCCGGCGTTCAGGTTGAAAGTGCCTTTGAATCCGTAGCGATTGAGGATTTCAACCAACCGCCGATCCTGACTCCGTCCGTCATCATAACTGAACGTGACGGCAAATTGACGGCCCTCCGGCCAGAGTGGCAGCGAAATATTTTTCATGCGATAATCCTTTTTTTTGCAGCTGGACGCCAGAATATCGTGTCTTCGCCAGATCCGCCTGTGTCGGAAAATTCTGGCCTACATTTTTCCATGTTGTAGGCCACCATTGATATGTGGTGGCGCAACCTTCTGCATGGCGGCGGCAATGAATTCGCTGACCCGTCTTCCCAGTTGTTCGTTGCTCTTGTCGTTGAAGTGCACCTGGTCCGGACTCTGCCATTCGACTATCCTTGGCAGCACGAAAGCATAGAGATCGTTGATGGTGATTTCGCGTTTTCTCATTATTTCTTCTGCCACGGTGTTCAACTTCGTTATATCCTCGAAGCGAGCGCCAGAGCGCTTCATTATCGGCGTTGTGCTGGCCCAGATCAACCTGGCCCCGGTGGCTTGCAGGTTGTCCACCAGCGTGGAAAGATTTCTGCCGTATTGTTCCGGGGTGTAACGTATATGCCAGTTGCCCGTGTTCCGTGATTCATCCGTGACCAACGCCCCGGCTGCATCGAGATAATGCGTGTCCCATATGCCCCAGTTGAAGTGGATGACATCCCAGGGTTTGGCGCCGAGCCATGAATTCAGCTTGGCCAGGCCGTATCCGGTGTGCTGACAGTTATCCGGGGGGTGGAACACAACAGCCCGCCCGAGAAACTGCCGTCGGACCGGAATTGTGTAGCCGATTGATATGGAATCACCAAGCAGCAGCACGCGTGGCAGCCCAGAATTTTCTTCGGGATTTGTCAATGCGTCCCGCAAATGCAGGAAGAGATCAGCCTCCGCCGGTCCGTCGTGCCCCTGTTCAGTTTTTATGTTGTTCATGTGACCTCATCACGGATTTCGGTGTTGGTCAAGGTGTGCCATCCCAGCCGGCGAGCCGCGCCATCATCCACCAGAACGCGCGCCCTTTGAGGGCGCCGTTCAGCGGTCTGCTGTGCGCCGCGCTGTGGGGCAGCGCGATTCCATGATTGAGGTTCCTGGCCAGCCACTCGTCCGCCCAGTTTTTGCGCCCGCCGTTCTCCTTGTAGTCGCAGCTGTCCGTGGCGCCGAGCTCCATGTAGTTCGTTTTACCGTCGGGATCAAAGCTCTCGATATCGGCAAAATCGAACAGGACTTTTCCGTTCTTCCTGCAGAATTCCCGAATTTGACTGTTGCGCCGGTTGAGGTTACCGTTAGCGCCGGATCCGTCCAGGTGGCCTGTCATGTAGATGAAGGTGACCTTCGGGAACTCCTTTTCCAGTCCGCTCATAAGGTCCAGGTAGGTCTGAATATTCTCTTCCGAAGCACTGCTGACCTGTCCGCACCATGACCACATAATCACGTTCAAATCCTTGTCCGCGTTCTCAATCAGTGATCTCGTTCGCTGTGCCCAGGTGCTGCGATCGGGATTGCCCAGGTCGCCGCCCGGCGTCCGGTCAAGCAGGTAGAGATTGTTTCCGTCACCCCGGCCAAATCCGAAGAGATTGGCATCACTTTTGCTGAGCGCCTCCATTCCCGAAACGATCTGGCTGCCGTGAGACGTGTGGCCATAGGCGATCCTGAACGTTTTTTTCGCCTTCTCAATAAAATCCTTTGGAATTTTCGTAATGTCTGTGCAGGTATGGTCAATAATAACGGCCTGATCCCTGGCGAACGCAGTTGAGCCAAGGGCGCACAGTACCGACAAAGCCACGGATATCAACGCAATTCCACTTTTCATACCCATTTTTTCATTCCGCATTTGGATATCCCCTTTCACTTACTAAGTGATTTACGGAAGGTCTTGTATCAAATCGCGGGAGAATTGTCATTATTCATTTTTGAGATCCTCTTCCCCTTCTTTTATCCTGGTGGCTTTGTGTCTTAGTGAGAAAACTCTTCTTCTCCTCCCCACTGACTCTCTGACCCACCGACGCACTTCCCCACCGCCCTCCTTCATGGTGAAATAAGCATGTTCAAACCAGATGCGGCATAATACTGAAGCTTGTCATCAACGGAGGAACTGCTAGTCTTCAATCCCGATGGCATATGCGCTGAATTCGAAGTGAAGAAACAGAGAATAACCGAACAATAAACATGAGATGCCCATGAAAAAGCTCCCATTGAGAATCGCTGAATTGAGTCATCCTTTGAAGCCGAAGCCTACGGGGCATTCGGAGCGCTTGTCGCGCCTGGCAGGGATCAGGGCGGTTCTTTTCGACATCTACGGCACGCTGCTCGTCTGCGGGTCGGGCGACGTTGGATCCCTGGTGAAGGACGCCGGTGAGCAGGCCGGGGAGGCGCTTCGCGACGCCGGCTTCAAGGCAGCGTCCGCTCGCGCCGGCGACCGGGCGGTGGAACTGCTCGGGCGGCGGATCGCTGACGAACACTTGATGCTGAAGCGGGCGGGAGTTGAATTCCCGGAAGTTGATATCCGCGACGTCTGGGAACAAATCTTGCGCGATCTCGAGGAAGAATTGCTCCTGCAGCCGGAAAGTGTTCCGTCCGCAGAGTCCGAACGGCAACGCGCGGAGCGGCTTGCCGTGGAATATGAGTGCCGGGTCAACCCGGCATGGTCGATGCCGGGACTTGACATCACAATGAATGAGCTGCGCGGCCCGGGCTTGAGGCTCGGTGTCGTTTCCAATGCGCAATTCTACACGCGGCTTGTTTTTGACGCACTGGCGGGAGCCGACTGGACGGTCTTCGATCCGGACCTGTGCGTGCTATCATACGAGCTACGCGAGGCAAAGCCATCAACGCGTCTGTTCAGGGTCGCGCTCGATGGGCTCAAGAGTCGTTACGGGATTCTGCCGGCTGAAACGCTTTTCGTGGGTAATGACATGCTCAATGACGTGGCCGCCGCCTCAGCTTCAGGCTGCAGGACTGCGCTCTTTGCGGGTGATGCCCGATCGTTGAGGCTTCGCGAAGGGGACAATCGTTGCGTTGGCGTCCGGCCGGACCTTGTCGTAACATCTCTGACACAGCTGCCCGGTCTGCTGTGAGAGCGCTCTGCGATTCGTTGTCCGTCCTCACTGATGCCGGCTGCAGGGTACCGCTACGCCTCACCGGATTCCAAACCCGCCGCGGGTAAGCAATGTCGTCCCACAGGCAAGAAAATAGCAAGATGATTTGCGTCGCCGACACACCCGCGCTTGACATGCGTGTTGATTTTGAACACACTTTTGAAAATTGTGTCCGTGACGAGGATTGTCTTGAGGCGCTTCCGGGTTTTTCGTGTGTTTTTTTTGTACCCGTTCACGGTTCATAGTTGCAGAGAAGAGGGATGTTACAATTAAAATTGGTAACTACTCTGGAACACTGCGGAAAAGCAGAAAACGGTGGTCTAGAACGGGGATCCCGACTCCCGACCTCCCGGAGAGTCGGGACTTTGAGGTCGGGAGCTAACGATTGGGACTAG
>CAYWJE010000206.1:0-6496 GCA_964458525.1 uncultured Verrucomicrobiota bacterium | reverse complement strand
CGTCTCCATTTTTCTTGTTTATTATCGCGGTTTTTCTACAAGTGAGGTACTAAACTCCACAGTGTTGAACGATTTCGCGCATGGCCGCTTCCTGCCGCTCCATGCTTTCGATCAGCTTGAACTGCACCATGGCTCTTTCGAGATTGTGGCCGGGCCGGTGAGTCTTGAAGTAGACGTCCCCCGACATGTAGTCGGTCAGGAAGCGGATGCCTATGGTGAAGGTGATGACCTTTCCGGACAGCGGCAGGTTTTCGATCTCGATCGGGGTCAGGAAAGCGCTTGCGCCCTCGAGGTAGCCCTCGACAAGCTTTTCGAACACGGGGAGATTCATCTCCACTTTTGACAGATCTGGTTCATCCTCCTCGCCGGTTCGCGCAATAGTCCGGACCATGTCGCCGAAATCATAGAGCGCGCAGCCGGGCATGACCGTGTCGAGGTCAATCACGCACACGGCCCTGCCGGTGCGGTCGTCCAGCATCACGTTGTTGAACTTGGCGTCATTGTGCGTGATTCTCTCCGGAACGGCTCCGCTCTCAAGAAGGCTGGTCAGGGCGGAGGCGAGCTCCCTGCGCGCCATGCAGAAATCTATGGCTTTTCCCGCTGCGGCTTTCCGTCCGCACGCGTCCTTCCCGATGGCTTCATCGAGAGCCTGGAACCGGCGCGGGGTATGATGGAAGAAGGGAATGGTCTCGTGCATGGGCCCGCCTGGAATATCTGAGAGCGCGCACTGGAAGCGACCTATGGCCAGGGCGGCCTCCCGCGCGTGTCCGGGATTGTCGCACACGTCATAGGTCCTCGCGCCCTTTATGAAATAATACATTCTCCAGTAATTTCCGTCGGGGTCGTGAAAGAAGGGCAGTCCGTCGCGAGTGGGTATCACGGTCAGCGATTCGCGGTCCGGGTCGCAACCCGGGGTCGCGGCAAGTTTCCCGCGAATGTGAGAGGTTACGCGTAGTATGTTCTCCATCAGGCCCGGCGGGTCCTTGAAGACGTTGTGGTTGATCCGCTGGAGGATGTATGCAACGCTGCCGACGGAGGTCTGCACTTCAACCAGATAGGTGTCGTTGATATGTCCTGACCCGTAAGGTCTGGCGCAGGCGAGTTCTCCCGCCGCATCGAATTTTGAGGCGACGAATTTCAAGGTGTCCTTGTCGTGAAACATGAGACGTGACGATAGACGCCTCTTCACGCTGTGTCAAGCGCGAAAAAAAACACATGCCGATTAATGCTCTTTACCATTCCGCCGCCATCCCGAAAACCGATTCTTCCTGATAACGCTGCGATGCACGCCGGGATACAATCCCGGCCTACAGATGCATCCTCAGGATTGAATTATGTTCTGTAGGCCGGCATTGAATATGCCGGCGTTGCGTGCGATTGGATGCACGCCGGGATGGACGTCGGGATACAATCCCGGCCTACAGATGACTTGTCAGCATTTTTCTGATTCGAAACAAACCTATTGCCTTTTAATGCCGCTCTGCCTATTATCGCCTCATGAATATCAGAAGATTCCTCATTTTCCTATGCGGGGCATTGCTCCTGTGTCCGGCGTTTGGCGATGAGCCGGAGATGGCGCGACCGGGCGGGGACGTTACCTACGTTATTCCCATCACGGGTGGGATAGAAAAGGCGCTGTTATATGTCATCCGGCGCGGGATAAGACAGGCCGAGGCGGATAAGGCTGGCGCCATTATTCTTGTCATTGACACGCCCGGCGGACAGCTTGACGCAACCGACGAGATCGTCCGGCTGCTGCTGCGGGTGCAGATCCCGACTTATGCCTTTGTGAAGGCCCAGGCCTTTTCCGCCGGGGCAATCATAGCCTTTGCGACGGACCACATCTACATGGCGCCGGGCAGCGTGATAGGGGCGGCCGCTCCGGTGATGCTGAGCCCACTGGGCGGCGTGCAGGAGATGCCGGAAGCCATGGAGGAAAAAGCCGTTTCCGGAGTCTCCGCGCTTGTTAGATCGGCGGCCCAGTACAAGGGACACGATCCGCAGCTTGCCGAGGCGATGGTGCGCAAGGAGAAGGAGTTTTCCGTCGGCGAGAACGTGATCAGTCCTGCGGGTGAATTGCTCACCCTCACCAACACCGAGGCAGAGCAGTTTGTCGGCGAGGATCAGAAGCCGCTTCTTTCCTCCGGCACGGTGAAGGATGTTGATGAGCTGCTGCGCCTGATCGGCAGGGGTGACAGCAGTGTGGTGACGCTGGAAGTCACCAAGGTTGAGCGGATTGCCCGCGTGATTGCCTCGCTTTCTGTGCTGCTGCTCGCCGGCGGCCTGCTCGGGCTATACATCGAGTTCAAGACGCCAGGGTTCGGACTGCCGGGCATCATCGGCGTGATATGTCTCATGATCTTTTTCTGGGGCCACCATATTGCCGGGCTTGCCGGTATGGAAGATATGCTCATATTCCTGGTGGGCATCGCGTTGCTGCTTGTCGAGATATTCCTGATACCCGGGTTTGGAGCCGTCGGCATGGCGGGCATCATACTGATCATATTCGGCCTGTTCTCCGCCATGATGCCTCAGATGCCGCGGTTCGGCCCGTTTAACCTGATCTCCGACTATCTTCAGAACTCATTCATGGTGGTCTCGGGCGCGGTCGTGCTGGCCGGGCTCGCGGGATTTGTCTTTTTCCGGCATGCCCGGAACACGCGGGTCTTCAAGTGGGTGGCGCTTGAGAAATCCGCGAGCAGAGACGCCGGGTATACCGCTTCCGAGCCGGTTGACGACCTTGTGGGGCTGAGGGGAACATCTATAACGCAGCTGCATCCCGGGGGCGCCGGCGAATTTGGCGATAGGCGTGTTGACGTGATTACCGGCGGCGAGTTTCTTGATGCGGGCGATCCGATCCGCATCGTGTCGGCGCGCGGACGAAGGATTGTTGTTGAAAGGGATGAAACAGTATGACCTCGCTTTTTTTTGTTTTGTTAATTGCCGGGCTTTTGATGATCTGTCTTGAGATATTCCTGCCCGGCGGAGTGATAGGCGTGCTCGGGGGCATCTCTCTGGTGGGTGCGATCGTGATAGGATTTTCTGCGTTCGGCGCTGCGACAGGGATGTACATAATGCTCGCTATCGTGCTGCTGCTCTGTGTGAGCTTGATTCTGTGGATCAAGTATTTCCCCGGCACGATCATGGGGAAGAGTATGACGCTTACAAAAGACGGTAGCGACTTCAAAGCGTCGGATGATTATGACCGCGCGCTGGTAGGCAAGGAGGGCGAGAGCGTGACCGAGCTCAGACCGGCAGGCATCGTCTTGATTGACGGCGTGAAATATGACGTCGTGAGCGATGGTAGCCTGATCGAGAAGGGCGCCAGGGTGCATGTCGTCAAGACGAGCGGGAACCGCATGGTGGTCCGCCGGGCGTTGGAAGAGAAAACTTAAGGTCAGACTTCCTGATCTGCCTGATTCAGCGCAGTGCCTCGCGCAGTCCGGGCATTGGCGCCCCCGTTTCCGGGTCCAGATAGCGGAAATTCGATTTCCAGTCCCACAACGCCCAGGCCAGACCAGCCTCCCTGATGGCGCGATGTTTAGCCGCGAGGTAGCGCGCTCGTGATTCCTTATTGACCATGGCAATGCATCCCCATTCGCCCACATACACCGGGCGTCCGAAATATTCCGACCAATCCCTGGCGAGTTTCAAGTTCAAATCCAGCGCGCCGGATCCGCATGGATTCCATTCTTCGGGAAGTGTATTGTAGGCCTCGATCCAGTCCCGTACCCAGTCCGGAGCGCCGGACGGCGGCGGGACCGTAGATTCGCCGGGGCCGGGAAACCGGATGTTGACGGCATCCGTTAGCGGAGCGGTCCACGAGGCGCCCTGGTGCGTGAAGAGGAACGGATCGTAATCATGCACGGTGACGATGATGTTTGATTCCGCGCCAGGCAGTCGGAGCCGCTCCAGCTCCGATGCATGATTCCACTGGCCGGGTCCGACGATGATCGTGTTCCCTGGGGCCTTCGATCGGATGACGGGAATTGTCCGCTCATAGACCTTATTGAGAGTTTCAGTGTTGGCGGCATCCCGCGGCTCATTAAGCAGTTCGAATGCTATCTGGCCCGGGAAGCGGGCGTAGTGCGAGGCCACCTGTTCCCACACGCGCAGGAACTGCTCGATATGCGAGGAAGGGTTGGACATGAATTCGTCGAAATGGTGCCAGTTGATCACCACGGACAGCCCGCTTGCGGCCGCCCTGAGCGCCATTGCGTCAGCCTTGGTGAAGAATTCGGGGTTAATTGTGAACTCCGGCGGCGGCCCGGTGTGATGGTGCCATGCGCAGGGAATGCGCACATGGTCAAACCTCTCTTCGCGCATGGCCTCGAAATCGGCCGGCGAATATGCGGCGCCCCAGTCCTCGCCCGTCGGCGCTTCGAGATGGTTTCCGAGGTTGATCCCGCGCTGGAAGTGGCGGATCGCTTCATGGGCCGGAGTGCCGGAAGAGGGCAGGCGTTGCATCTCGGGGTAATCGCGGGGCATGATAGCCCTTGCCGCGAAACTTATGGTGACCGGCTCTCCAGCCCGCAGTTCAATTCTCCGGGAAATGCTCGATCCGGGGCGCAGAGCTGCGTAACCGTCGCCGTGCAGGGGCGCCGGGCCGGAGGCTTCCGCGGCGCGCGCGATCCCGGCGGCGCGCCATCCTTTTGGGGCGCCCCCCTCAAACACATCGAGGCTGCCGTTATCAAGCGTCGTGCCCACGCAGCGTATGTCATCAAGCGCCAGATCGAAAACGCGCCCGTCCGGATTGGCGAAGGTCAGCTCAGCCTGCCCGTTCGAAGATGGAACGAAGCGGAACCCGGACTGTGTCCACAGCCGGCAATTTACCGGCGCGCGACCGGTCCAATGCGATTGCCCGTCCTGTCCTGCGGAGAGGGGTCTGATCCAGCCGCGCCCCCAGAGAACCACGCATCCGGAGAGCGCTTCGACATCCGGTCCCGCCATCACGCCGAATGCGGCTTCGTGGTTTGCCGTTGGCGGCGCCGGCGTTCCAGTTCGGCAGAGGGCGAGAAGATTGATGATAACGATCGAGTATTTTAACATCGCTAATTGCCCAATCACGCTGGTTCGGTGGTGTGGAGGGACGCGCTTCGTCGCGTCCGTCTTCTCACGAGAGATCGTAATGAAAGTATTCCTGATCCCGGAGAATAGTTTCCACTTCCGGCAGGCATTCGAGAAACGTTTTCACGATATCCGGATCGAACTGCGCGCCCGTCTCGCGTTGAAGCTCGGCAACGGCTGCCTCCATGGACATGGCATCGCGGTAGCAACGGTTGCTTCGCATGGCATCATATGAATCCACAACGGCGAAAATCCTTGCGCCAAGCGGGATATCCCTGCTGGCGAGACCGCTTGGATAGCCGTGTCCGTCATATCTTTCGTGGTGGTATTTCACCAGTGGAAGCGTTTTGCCGAGAAAAGGTATATTGTCGAGCAGTTGAGCGGAATACTCAACGTGCTTCTGCATGATCATGCGTTCCTCATCCGTCAGGGAACCCTGCTTGAGCAGGATAGCGTCCGGCACTGCAATCTTGCCTATATCATGCAACAGTGCTCCGAAGTGCAAGAGCTCGATTTCATCGGCCGGTAGCCCGATCCGGCATGCAACGAACTCGCAAATCATTGCGACGCGCCGACTATGCAATCCTGTCTCGTGTTCTCGCATATCAACCATGTCGGCCAATTTCTCTATCATCAGCTTTTGAGCGGCATGCAGTTCATCAACGGTTCGCGCCAGCTGTTGCGCGCGAAGTTCGCTGGTTTGTTCGAGCTCAACGCGGCTTGAATGCTCATGGCGCATCAATCGGCGCTTTTCTAGGGCGCGTTGCGCGACACGGAGAAGCTGCCCGGCCGAAAAAGGCTTGGGCAGAATATCAAAAACGTGGTGGTGTATGCTCATCACGGCATTATCGGCGGTGGCATAGCCGGTGGTTACCAGGCGGACTATCTCCGGATCGAGCTTGTCAAGCCGGTCGAGCAGTTCGAACCCGTTATGCCCGGGCATCTGGAGGTCCGTGATGATCACGTCGTAGCGTCCCGGGTGTGCGGCCGCCTCGGCGAGGGCGGCGTCCGCGCCGGCAAATGCGTTTACATGCCAGTTCGCGTTTGATTCAATGGTTCTGGTTATCAGGCGTTGAAGCGCCGGATCGTCGTCAACCACCAGGAACCACGCCTGTTCCGGCGCGCCGTCCGTATTGTTTGAAACATGTTTCATGGCATTTCCACTGTTCAGAACTGGTATTCTATTCGCGCGCGGGCATTGCTTTCCTCATATTCAGTGCCCCAAATCTGTCCGCCTTCCAGGCTGATACCCCATCCGTGAAAATTCTGCCAGCCGAGCTCTCCCTTGAGGGTGGGGGAGCTGTCGCCCTCTGTGTTGTGGCCCACCGCCGCATAGGCGCCGTAGAAGAAGGTGGGTGCGCCTGTGAAATGGCGGCGTCCTG
Organism: uncultured Verrucomicrobiota bacterium; assembly: GCA_964458525.1. Classification (GTDB taxonomy): domain Bacteria; phylum Verrucomicrobiota; class Kiritimatiellia; order JAAZAB01; family JAAZAB01; genus CAYWJE01. The sequence continues at coordinate 47 of CAYWJE010000206.1, read as the reverse complement.
GGCTGTGCCTCCAATGGATGCCGACCTGGCCTGCGAAGAATGGGTCA
>CAYWJE010000205.1:0-6498 GCA_964458525.1 uncultured Verrucomicrobiota bacterium | reverse complement strand
GATGGCGACGGGAAGACGGACCTTGCAGTGTACCATGAGGCATCGGGCTACTGGTATGTCCTCCCGTCGAGTACCTTGACGCTGTTGTACACGAAGCTTGGCGAGTCTGGCTATGTTCCCGCGCCTGGCGACTATGATGGCGACGGGAAGACGGACCTTGCAGTGTACCATGAGGCATCGGGCTACTGGTGCGTCCTTCCGTCGAGCACGTTTGCGCTGTCATACACGAAGCTTGGCGCGCCCGGCTATTTTCCCGCGCCTGGCGACTATGACGGTGACGGGAAGACGGACCTTGCGGTGTACCACGAGGAATCGGGTTACTGGTACATTATCCCGTCGAGCACGTTTGCGCTGTCATACACGAAATTTGGCGAGCCGGGTTACGTTCCCGCGCGGTGATGTCCGTATGAAGGACGGCTCTTGGAAGGAGGGTTGATGATGGCGTTTCTGTTGGCGTTCTGGCACAATCTTTCCATGATGGCGCCGTACCTTCTGTTCGGGTTCCTGGTAGCGGGCGTCCTCTCCGTCGTCATTTCGCCTTCACAGGTTGAGCGGCATCTTGGAGGACTGGGGCTATGGCCGATTCTCAAGTGCACTCTGCTCGGCATTCCCCTGCCGCTTTGTTCATGCGGCGTAATTCCTGTAGCGGCATCGTTCAGAAAACACGGCGCAAGCCGTGGTGCAATCGTGGCATTCCTGTTATCCACGCCTCAGACGGGGGTTGACAGCATCTTTGTCACATTCAGCCTGCTGGGCCCCGTTTTCGCGATCTTTCGTCCGTTTGCCGCATTTTTCAGCGGACTGCTTGGCGGCTCGTTGGTAAGCATGATGGAGCGCTACGAGGCGCCGGATTTTGGGGCGCCGGAAGCATGTGGTGATGCTTGCTGCGCGCCCGCGGGCGGCGGCCATGGCGTCGTGCGTCGCGCGCTGCGCTATGGGTTCGTCACGCTGCCCCGCGATATAGCCAAGCCGATGCTGCTTGGACTTGCTGCCGCAGGCCTTATCTCGTGGATAGTGCCGCAGAATTTCTTCGCGGAGGTCCTTGGGGAGGGAATACTGCCCAAGCTGGTGATGATGATTGTGGGCATCCCGGTCTACGTTTGCGCGACCGCCTCCACGCCGGTGGCCGCAGCCCTTATTGCCAAGGGGATATCGCCGGGAGCCGCGCTGGTCTTTCTGATGGCCGGGCCCGCCACCAATATTGCCGCCATCGTCATCACGTGGAAACTCCTTGGCAGGCGCAGCGCACTTGTCTATCTCGGGACGATAGCCGTCCTCTCAATTTTCTTCGGATTCCTGCTGGACGGCATTTTCACCGCAACGGGGATAGCTCCGGGCGCGGGAATGCCGTGGATGTTTCCCGATTGGTTGATGACCGGCTCGGCGGTGATCCTGCTCGTTATCCTCGTTTTTGCCGCGCTGGGCATCGGACCTGGCCGCGCGGAAGCCTTCGCGCCGGCCGGACCGGAACAAAGCATGGCGTTTCGAATCAAGGGGATGACCTGTAGCCACTGCACCGACTCGATTCGCCGCGCGCTCCTGGAACTGCCATCCGTGAGCTCGGCGGAAATTGATCTCGATAAGGGCTGGGCTGTTGTCTCTGGCCGCGCGCCTGATGCGGGGGCGATACTGCGGACGATTTCCGAACTCGGCTATTCTGGCGAGGTGGCGGGGGATGGCGCTTCTTAGGATTGGAAATCCGGCGGGGCCCGCGGTGTCCAGATGGAGCCGGCGGTCTCCGCCGGTAAGGGCCGAAATAACCGCTCCCGAACGGGCGCATCTGCGATCAAGTGCAAGCTGTGACTCCCCGGTCTTGCTTCAGGTACCGCATGCGGCCCCCGTGGCATGAGCGTCCCCGCTCGTGGTCCTTCTCTTCTGTTTTCTATTTTTTATTCAGAACCACGAGCGAGGACGCTCATGCCACTACAGAAGAACCGGTGACGAAATCAGGTGATTGTTGTTTTCTGTAGCTCACCGAGGCCAGATGGCCCGCGCCCACCGGCCGTGGTTTCTCATGTCTCATCGAGGAGGGGCTACAGGCGATGGACAACGAATCGCAGATCGCCGCTCCCGAACTCAGCAACACTCCAAAGCATGCTATCGCATGCACAAAAACAGTATACACAACCCCGTGAACGATAACCTTTTGTTTGGGATGACTGTCCCGGTCGTTGGGAATCCGGCGGAGACCGCCGGCTCCAGGTTGCATGTTTCCTCATCCATTTGATCCGCCGGCTGGCGGCTGTGGTTTCGCTGGGTTGTAACGTTTCAGGAAGATTCTGACCGCGGCAGCGGCGCATGCGAGCAGGCACAGCGCCTGGAGCCACAAGGTCCACGTCGAGGGCGCATAGCGGAGCACGACTTCATGGAGGCCCGGCTCCACGTAGACGCCCTGGAAAATGTAATCCACCCTCAGCACCGACGTCGGCTTTCCATTGATGTAAGCGCGCCAGTCCGGATCGTATTTATCCGCAATGCGCAGAATGGCGGACCGGTCCGTTGATACGTTCAGCACAACCCGGCCCGGCCGGTATTCCCTCAGGACCACCGATCCGGCGGCCGCTTTGTCCGGGTTGAGCGGAGTTGTGCCGAGCGCCGCCGCGCTTTCCGGGGCGATGATCACCTTGCGGAACAGCGGGAAATCGTCGGAGGCCAGGTTTTTAAGCGCCGTTGCATCGTCGGCCACGATCCACGCGGTAGCCAGTGAATAGCGCGGCGATTCCAACCGAGAGCGCAGGATAACGTGTTCGCCTGGCTGCTGCTGATTCCCTGGAACGATCTTCATGCCGCCCTTCCCCTCGGGCAGGACGTTGAAGGAGAAGACCAGGTCGAAAGAATCTTTAAGGTCCGGGTTGTTGCCGATTTGAGGCACGATCTGGGCGGGCGCGACTATGTAGCCGACGGAGCAGAGCTGCCACATCCTTACTGAATTCTGTCCAAGCGACTTGAGGAAATTGCTATAGTCTTCCCTCATTCTGGGCATCTGCGTTATGTTGATGCTCTTCACGCCGTGGAAAGGAAAGGTATAGGTCAGCAGCGTGTTGTAGAAGCCCTGCTGGGTGACCAGCGCAACCCGCTTCTGTTCCTGCTCGCTCTTGAGAATCCTTATGAGGTCGTTTTCTTTCACCAGGCTCGCCGGCATTGTTTGAACGTAGTGGCGCGAGAGCTTGAATGCGTCACAGGCCACGAGCAGGACGACGCACCATAGGAGTGCTGCGCCGGCGCGCGCGCCGCGGATTTTGCCGCCGGGCAACAGCCAGAGGAACACGGCGGCGCAAAGGGTCATGAAAAACGCCTGGAGCAGCGCGGTGTTTCTGTTTCTGACGATCGCTGCCGCCAGCCGGCCCCAGCCGGCCGATGCGAGGCGCGCGGTCCCGGCGTCGCCGCCGGCGACTGAAAGGAGCGCCCACAGCGCGAGAATCCCGGCGAATGCGAACACGCCGATGATAAATGGCCTGGCCGCCGCGGCTGCCCCGTCATCGCGGGGAGCCTTTTCGTGTGATTCAGCGGGCGGCCTGACCTGTTTTGATTTTGATGTCTTGGACATGGTTTTCTTCCGTCCCGCGTTCGGATTGCGCCGTCCGCGCTGCTATGTCAAACCCGTAGGCCGCCAGCAGCGCGAGCGCAAGCTGGAACACCTGCAGAAACTTGTTCGGGTTCCTTATTGAGGACACGATCGGCAGCTTGAAAAAGAGACTGTATAGGGGAAAGTGCTTGCCGAACGACAGGAGCAAGGTGAGCAGAGCAATGGCGCCCCAGAAAATGATCTGCGAACGCCATTCGGAGGGTGAGTTCGACAGCAAAACCCCCGATCTCGCAAAGACCGCGAACATGGCGAACAGGGCGAGAATGACCGGGATCGCACCGATATACTGGTTCTCCAGCTTAAAATTTTGAAAGCCCTGTCCCGTGGTCTCCCATCCAGCTGAACGGCCCATGCGTCCCCAGTAGGGGCCTTCCTCCTCACCCGACCGCCAGCCGAAATAGCCCGGCGCGATGAAGTCAATGCTCTCCTCCGGCGGCCAGCTCCATTGCGTGCAGTAGTTCCATTTCTCCGCGGGTGATTCCTTCGTCATCGTTGACACGCCCCGGACGGCGATCTTGTAGCCGACCCACATTGGCGACACGGCCAGCAGCGCCGCCACCACGAATAACGGCGCCAGGAATTTCCATTGCGACTTCAAATCTGTTCCGCGGTTTCGCCAAGCCTCGAACAGCGCATAGGGTCCAAGAACCAGTGCGAAGAAGAAGGCAACATCGGGCTGTTCCACAAAGGTCGCGCCGAGCGCGCCGCCGGCCAACACCCCCCATGCGGGGTCGCGGGTTCTGGCGGCCCGGTCAACCAGCCACAGGAACGCGGCGGAAAAGGCCAGTATCCCGAACTTGGACGTATGGCCCGGATAGACGAGCGTAAAATTGCTGGCCAGCCAGAAAGCGGCCAGAATGCCCATTAAGCAGGATACCGTCTTCAGCCCCTTGTTCCTCAGATAGAGGAGGAGGAAGAGCGAGGCGAGCGAAAGGTAAACCGCGTGAATCCAGTTAGTGTGGATCCGTGGCGGCATCAGCCAGCGCAGCATCATCGTGAGACTCGCGGACAGAAACTCCGGTGAGCCGACGATGCTGGAATCGTTCCAGAATCCGAGAAAAGCGCGCGGAAGGTAGGTGCGGAAGAGAGCGTTCTGGCCTATGTTGTCATCGGTCGAAAAAAGGATAGCTTCCGGCCCGAGCATCTGGTGGAAGAAAACCAGGCTCAGTGCAATGATGGCGGCTGCGCCAATAAGAAGCTGTCTGTTCTTGAAGGACATTCCGCGACCCCTGACGAACGACTTAAAACAAGACTTGCTTGATAGCCTCTTTTTCGCGCTTGTGCAAGAAAATAGTTGCCGTTAGGATAATCGGATGCTCATGAACAAGTCAATCTCATCAACACCGGCCATCATCCTGGCCGGCGGCAGGGGCACGAGGCTGAGCGGTCTGCATCCATCGCTTCCGAAGGCGCTGGTGCCCATATCCGGCAAGCCGTTTCTCCAGTGGCAGCTTGAATGGCTGGCCGGAAATGGATTGAGATCTGTTCACCTGGCAACCGGTCACATGTCGGATGCGATAGAGGACTGGCTTGCGTCTGATCCGGTGCCCGGCATCGCGATATCCTTGTCGAGTGAGCCGACGCCGCTGGGAACCGGGGGCGGCATGAAATTCGCCGGTTCGTTCGTAGCGGGCGATATCATGTTTGTTCTCAATGGCGACAGCCTGCTGCCGGCCCTCGATTTTGAGTCCATGCTTCGCGCTCACCTTCACTCCTCGCCCATGGCGACCGTGTCCGTCACGAGAATCGAATCGGCCGGCCGCTACGGAACGGTTGAGTTCGACGCCGGTGGTTCAATCCAGGCTTTCCTCGAAAAGGCAGACAGGCGCGGGGGGTGGGTGAACGGCGGGGTCTATCTGGTGAGTAGAAAAATGCTGGATGCAATAGAGCCGGGCAGCAACGTCTCAATAGAAACCGATGTCTTTCCGCGCCTGGCGGACGAAGGCAAACTCCGGGCTTTCGAGTGCAACCCGCCTCTGCTTGATATGGGCACGCCGGAGGGAATCCGGGTGATGGATGCGTTTCTTTCTCGCCCGGCCTAGCGCCTCGTTCTATCTGGAAATGCCGAAGAAACGCTCGGAATCCGGTAAAATAGAGCGATCCAGCCGGGCGAGCATAGATCAGGGTGCAAGACAGATTTGTTGGTTTAATCATGGTGCCAGTGTGTAAGTTGGCGATGTTAGAGGAAGGATTGTGTCGAATTAGGTTCAAAAAATGCTTCGGCGATCTCGGGCAACCAAATTCGTCACAAGTTGCCATCGGGCCCGAAGTAATTTTGATTAGAAGGCATTTGGGGCATTGGTGACGCATCTTAACTTTCAACATATCGTTTGGCTTGAGCGTTCCTGTATGATGCAATAGGAGCATGGCAAGAGCTGCGAGAGTTCAGAATGAGAGCGGGTGGTACCACGTGATCAACTGCGGCATAGACCGGTCCAACATCTATCGTGATACGAGGGACCGGAAGCATTTCCTGGAACTGCTGGAGAAGGCGAGCGGGATGCATATGGTTGAAGTGCACGGGTATGTTCTTATGGGGAATCATTATCACTTGATAGTGAGGGTTCCGGAAGGGAACTTGAGCCAAGCGATGTAGTGGGTGAACGTGAGCTACACGATATGATAATTTCCGCCAGTGGGTTGAATGGAATAGCGTCCAGTGTTCTGATTATTCCGGTTGGTATTGGAAAGGAAGATGGAAAATTGATCAATCACCAAATGTTACTTTAAAAGAAGTTGGTTCTGGAGCAATTAATCCTCTCCCAGATGAAAATGGTCACTATTATAATCCGCCATAAGCATCGGCATAAGATCGAAGAAGGACCTTAAATATTAATCGAAAGGTTATTAAATATGAATAATCCTATAAGGAGCAGTTCATCCGCTCTCGCGGCTGAACTGCTCATATTAAC
>CAYWJE010000204.1:0-6502 GCA_964458525.1 uncultured Verrucomicrobiota bacterium | reverse complement strand
GCCACGCCAAAGGCGTGGTCCCGCCGCATTTCTTGCGCATGACCTGAGTAGTAACAATAAATGTAACAAATCAAAGTAGTCAGCATAAAGAATACAGAATATCGAAACCCTGTAATGTCAGATGGCTTCTGAACCATATTTTGCGTATTCGTTTAACTCACATAGGTTTCCTGTTCTGACTTCTGAATACTTGAGTAGTAATGATTTCATTGTTTCAAAAAAACCCCGTCACGGATTCAGAAAACATCATGAAACGAGCATTTATTTTAACGTTCTTCTTCTTGTTTATGTTGATGATGGCCGCATGCTCCAATCAACCGTCAGGAAGCGAGTTGCCCATGTGCCGTGAATATTCTCAGTCCGATAATCCCATCGTAATCACCGTGGGAGAGCAATTCGCGCTGAAGCTGGTGTCTAACCCGACAACCGGCTACGGCTGGCAGTCGGGCAGGGCGCTCGATGGGAATGTTCTTGCGCTGGTGACGAACACCTATATTCCCGAAAGAACTGACAGGCGTGTGGCAGGATCGGGTGGACACGAGATCTGGACCTTCCGTGCAGTTGCCAGGGGTGAAGCGGAAATCGTGATGCAATACGTCCGCGCCTGGGAAAAGGATATTCCGCCGATTCAAACAAATTGCTTCCGCGTGTCGGTGAAATGAGGTTCCGGGAGTTAACCGTGATCGTACGGATTTCGGACAGAGTTGTCGCCGGACTCGTGATCAAACGGTATCGGGTTCCGATCCGGCGTTCACACATACAAGGAATGAAGGGCACAAATTCACCTCGTATCTTCTTCGCCAGCAAGCCGATATTCATGCGTAAAGCAGAAACAAGTCTTCGCTTAAAGCATGAAGTTGGATCGGGTGTTCGGGAGCTTTTAGACAGTTTGCGTATCTCTGACGGCACGGTAGTCAACTATTTACAGCGAGTTGAGGCGGGGCTGAGGTCAGCTCAGCATTGCTTAAGCAGGTTGGCGACAAGGCACTTCGCGGTCAGTATTATTAAGGCGCTTCCGGGTTTTCCGTGTGTTTGTTTTGTACCCGTTCACGGTTCTTCTCTTCTGTTTTCTGTTTTTAGTGCAGGAACACGAGCCGGAGGCTCATGCCACGCCAAAGGCGTGGTCCCGCCGAACTCCGATGCAACCTGCTGAGTAGTTACGTTAAAAGTTAAGACGCGTTCCGAATGTCCCGAAAATGCCCGTTCGCACAGTTGTTATCATCAGCTCATCACCGTGTTGAGCCCCGATTGCCGTAATATTGTTTCAGAATTTGCCATTGCGACGGTATCCGGGACCGGCACGTGCGGCATGGTGTCGGGATGCCCGACCGCCTCATACTTCGAGCGAGCCAGGTGATATGGCAGTAGTCGTACCGCGACAATATTCTTCAGTCCGTTCAACAGTTTCCCCATGGCGGCCATGCTTTTATCATCAGCGTTGAACCCGGGGATTGTCGGGATGCGGATCTCAATCGGAACACCGCATTTCGACAGACGTTTGAGGTTGTTGAGAATCCTGCGGTTCGAACTGCCGGTGTGTTCTTGATGCAGCCGTTCGTCGGTGTGCTTAACGTCGTAGAGGAACATATCGGTGCAGGGCAGGACGGTCTCGAAGCTCTCCCATGTCACCGCACCTGATGTGTCAATGACACAATGGACGCCATTCGCCTGCAGGAGCTTGAAAACCTCCGCGCAGAATCCGGCCTGCAAGAGCGGCTCGCCGCCGGAAATGGTGCAGCCGCCACCGGAATTGGCATAAAACGTTTTGTCCTCCAGGACTGCCGCGACAGCCTCCTCGACGCTTATCTCCCTGCCATAGTATTCCAAGGCACCCGGCAGGCAGACTTCCACACATTTGCCGCAGGCCGTGCAAAGCTCGTGGCTGAAAAAATGAATTCCGTCGCGGAAGACATGCGCCCCGACCGGACAGACTTTTGTGCATTTGCCACATCCAATACATTGTTTTTTCAGGAATCCGATTTCCGGCTTGGGTGAAATGCTTTCCGGATTATGACACCAGTGACATACCAGGGGGCACCCCTTCAAGAAGAGCGTCGTCCTGATGCCTGGACCATCGTGAACGGAGAGACGCTTGATGTCGGCCAAACGTCCTTTCATCAGGCCACCTCTGCCTTGGCGATAAAGATATCCTGCTCCTCTGGCGCGAGGTCGGCGAAACGGATGTTCCATCCGCACACCCGCACTTGCAGGTTTGCGTATTTCTCCGGATGGCACTTGGCGTCGCGCAGAACCTCGGCATCGAAGATGTTGAACTGGATGGCCATGCCGCCTTGCGCAAAGTGGCTCTTAATGATCGCACTGATCGTTTGCATGCCCGCGGTGCCTCTGATAACGCTGGGATGCAGCATAATATCCAGCACCGTTCCGTTGGGGAACTGTGAGAGATCGAGCTTCGTCACGGAGTTGATGAGCGAGGTCACTCCGTTCCTGTCCATGCCGGTGGTCGCGCCGGTGTTCATGGTTAACGGATCTCCGGCCAGATGCCCGTCCGGTAGCGCTCCGGTCAGTTTTCCAAAATTCCTGGCAGCGATAATAATTCCGTAGATGGCTGCCTGGAAGACGCCGTTGCGCGCATTTGGCTCATGACTGATCCGTTTCCCAAGAAAATCAGCAATCTTAACGGCGATGTCGTCAACCCGGTTATCGTTATTCCCCCATTTCGGGACACGGTTTTGCGCGACGAGACGCAGCTCTTCAAAGCCTTTCCAATTCGCCGCCAACGCAGCTTTGAGTTCGGAGAGCGTGCAGTATTTTTCTTCGTAGACGAATTGCTTGATCACTGTAAGTGAATCCGCCGCGTTTGCCAAGCCGACGCAGCAGCATCCGCTGGTGTTGTATTGGGCGCCCGCCTCAGAGACATCCAGACCCCTTTCAATGCATGCATCCATTGTGCCCGAAAGAAGCGGCGACGGACTGATTACCGGCCAAAGCCTCTCTTTTCGCCTAACCTTGTCGGCAATAACCGCGAACAGCGAATCCAGCGTCTCGATGTAGGCGTTCATCAGCGCGTCAAAGGAGGCGTAGTCTCCGGAGGCAAGAACAAGTTCGATGGCTTTGGCGAGGTTCAGCGCGGAAGCTCCGGAGCAGTTCAGCTCCTTGCCCATGACCGCTGGCTCATAACAGCCGATGAGAATATAATCTTTCGCGTCCTCAAGGGTTTTGCCGTTCTGGCGGAGCATTTCGATTTGCCTTGTGTCATTGACAATTACGATGCTGGTGCATCCGGATTGGATGCAGCCGGCGACCTTTTGAAGGAAATCCTCGGGCGTGTGCTCCGCCAGCCTTACGTGAAGTTTAGGATCAACGGTCTGCATCTCCTGGAAGACTTCGAAGGCGAGATATGACAATTCGTTGACATCGGGACCGAAGAGGAAAGGTTTGCCAAAGAGCTTTCCCTGGGTCTTCGCAAAGAATTTTATCCAAAAGTATTTGAGAAGTTCCTTGGCCTGGTCGCGGGTAATGCGTCCGGCTTTCAGGTCGTCAACATAATAACTGTTGTACAACAGGTCGAACCTGCCCATAGAGCGAATCTGAATCCCTTCGATCTCCTGAAGCTCATGATAGATATAGGCCAACTGTAAAGCCTCGCGGAAAGTGTTGGGCGGACCCTTTGTCAATGCCGTCAGCTCTGGGCTGGGCAGTGCCGCGTTGAAACGCTCGACCAATGTGATTGCCCCGTCATAGACCATGCCCACCGCCTGGTAAAATACGCCGGAAAGGGCCGTCGCGCGATCACGCAGACCGGCAAACCCGTATTTGAGAAGATTCCTCCAGTCCGGGCAAATGTGGCTGTCGCAGTCCAGGTGGGCTAGCCACGCGCCGGCGACGGACGGCGGGTCATCCTTAAATTCCTCCCGCTCCTCCTCGTCCCGCCACTGGTTGCGAAGCGAGATCAGAAGGTTGTGATCCTCCACCTTGCCAACGAAATAATCATCGGGCTCGACCGCTAATCGCGCCTTGGAGCAAAGCAGGTGGAAGAGCCATGCCCGGGTCATTATCCGTGGCTCCTCCGGGTTTTCGGCACGATGCTGCTTAAGCTCCGCGACAAGCTGCTCTTTGGAAAGGCCGGACGCCGGATCGTACTTGACCTCCAGATACTGCGCTTCGAGTCTTTTCCTGGCCGCGTCAAATGTTTCCATGGAATTTCTCCGTTATCTGGTCGAATTTCGCATTCCACTCTTTGTCTATTTTCTGATATTGCGGATTATCGAGATAAAATTTGATTGTGCGCTTGATCCCCTCGGCGAACGGCAAGGAGCAGATGAATTCAGGAACGGCTTGTTTGATCTTGGAGTTGTCATAAACCGCGTTGTCCACGGTGTGCATTATTTTTTCGCACGCTCCGAACCATTCGTCAGAATAGCCGAGCAGTTCAAAACAAAGGTCGTGAGCGGGCACGAAGCAGAAATCGGTCTTTACTCCGAGCGCGGCGGCGGTGAGTTCGGCAACATGCTTCCAAGTCAGATATTCGCTCGAAGTAATGTGGAAATCCTCATTCATCGCGGCGGGATTACCCCAGAGCCCAACGAACGCTTTCGCGAAATCCGTTGTGTGGGTGGCGGTGCATAAAGCCTGCCCATCGTCGTGCAGCACCATAGGTTTGCCCTGGAGCATGCGGTGCGCAATTGTCCAGCTGACCCAATGGTTTATCGTGTAGGGATGCAGGATGCGGATGTTGTTATAGGTATAGGCGGGGCGGACGATCGTATAATGCATTCCGCTCTGTTCGTATTCTTCCTGCAACCGTCGTTCACAACATGCCTTGTTACGCCCGTAAGACCACAGAATATTGCCGATGGGCGTGTTGCTCTCGGTTATGACGGGATGGGATGATTTTGCATAAGCCGCGACGGAGGAGATGAAAACATATTGTCCGATGCGTCCGCGGAAAATATCAAGTTTCTTGTTGAGGCTATTCACGTCGTAGGAGATGAAGTCGGCGACGATATCAAACTGCAGGCCTTTGATCTTTTCGCGGACGAATTCGGAATTGCTTATATCCGCCTGAATGATTTTGACATTTTTCGGGATAAAACTCGGCGTGCTGCCTCTGTTCAGGAGATACAGGTCGATATTTTTCTTTTGAGCGGCAAGCAGGGTTACGTCGCTGCTGATTATTCCGGTTCCTCCGATCATCAGGACTTTCAACATGACTATTTTTCCTCCCAGATCACGGGTTCAAGTTTCCCGCTTTGCGCGGAACGGAAGATGGCGTCGGTAATCACCGCCGTTTTGACGGCGCTCTCAATCGTGCAGATCGGCTGCGTCCCGGTCTGTATGGTTTTGACGATGTCTTCGATCATCGGTAGATGCCAGTTCGGCAATATTCCAGGTTTATCCCCCGTGTAGGAATCGGGCAGTTCCACCTCGCCCTGCGGATAGGCGACTTTGCGGATGGGCGCATTGAAATGCGGCGGGCACTGCGGCCAGTAAATGCGGCCTTTCGAACCGTAAAATTGATAAGAGTGGCGGAGCGGCGCATTGGCGGTGTTATTGATGATGATGGAGAACTGACGGCCATCCGGGTAACGCAGCAGGATGTTTTCCAGGTCGTCAATATCATAGTCCGGCTTGGCGTCACAGTTGAAAGAGGTCATCAGCGCAAAGACGCTGCACGGCATGCCGAAAAGGGCCTGGGCAAGGTTGATGAGATAGAACCCGTAGCCTAAAACCGGCGACATGCCAAGCGCTTTCCGGCACGGCGTACGGCCGGGGTTGTAATAGTTTTCCTCGTCATGCGCCCAGCCGCCGACCAGGCACCCGATTTCGCCGTCCAGAATCATCCGGCGGGTAGTTTCGAACTGATTGGTGAACAACCGGTAATTGGAACAGCAGGTGACGCGGTCGCTTTTCCTTACGGCATCCAGCAGTTGCATACATTCCGCGCCGTTGATTCCCAGCGGCTTTTCACAAAGCAGGTGTTTCCTTGCCGCGAGCGCTTGCAGACACATCGCCACATGCAGATGATGGGGCGTGGCAATATAAACCGCATCGGCATCCGTAGCGGCAAGCGCCTGTTCGTAATCGTAATAGACGGCTTTCACCATCATTTTCGCCGCGAGCGCATCGGCTTTTTCCTTGACCGGGTCGCAGATGGCGACCAGTTCTGAATCTGCCGCCGCGCATAGTGCCGGCGCCACGCGTTGATTCGCAATGTCGCCCGCGCCCGCCAGCAGCCATTTCACTTTTTGACGAGTAAACATAACATGCCTCTTGCTTTCGCTTACGGAGAAATCTCAATCATCTGACGGCCGATTTGACACCCGAAGGCAGTCGACAGTACAAAACTGGCCAGTGGCTCAAAAAGATTTCCTTTTCGTGTTGCTTGATGAGATGAAATCCATACCATGCACAGGGGCGGAAGGCAAGTGAAATCAGCGACAGCGAACCACGCCTCGATGAGACATGAGAAACCGCGGCCATCCACGACCTCCAAGTCCCGACTCTCCGGGAGGTCGGGAGTCGGGGCGGCTACAGAAGA
>CAYWJE010000203.1:0-6553 GCA_964458525.1 uncultured Verrucomicrobiota bacterium | reverse complement strand
GAATGTCTTGCGCCCTCCATTCAGTAATAACTTGCAGGAATCACCTTGATTTAACCTTGAAAGAGCAGTTGGACAGGATGACCAGGATTAAGATCCTGTAAATCTTTCCTGTACATCATGCTTGTCCGCTGTCTTTGGCGGGTTATCCTGTCAGAAAAATTCTACTGCCGAATTCAGGCTAACTGCTCTTTCCGGGAGTGGGCCGGGCTTCGTTTTCCGAGTGCTCGCGGGGCGTGAAGTTCGCGCAGGTGTCCGTTGCCTCCACTTCGCGTCCGCAGTGGGCGCACCGTTGGACAAACGGGTTGACCACGTAATGTGCGCAATAGCGGCAGAGCCTGGAGTTTTCGCCGGGATCAAACACCTTTGGAGCTGGGGTTCTGTCGGAATCCTCGAAGATATGAACGGGCGCAGGCTTGTCTTCCTCACTGAACAGCGAAACGACCTTGCTCTTCTTGAACCGGACTTCCGATTCTTCGGCGAACACGTGCCCGCATGAAATGCAGGACAGACGCTCGCCGGTCCTGGTGAAACCTTCGTACACGGGCTCGCGCTTCAGGATCGATTCCCGGCCGCATGCCTGGCAAAAGATCTCAATGGGCTGCCTGCTCATGATGAACCTCCGTGCAAGGGTAGCCTTCGTTTCCTGGCTCTTTCTAAATCATTGTGGGTTTTACCTGAAATGCCATATTACGGACGGCATAATCCGCCACAGGCGGACAAGTGCCGTCCCTCCCATTACCAGAACAGCATGTCTGCTGGAATTGAGGGAGGGTCGGCGTTCCGCCGACCGCATAGCAGTTATCAAATTGCAACCGTTCACGGGGATTGGAATGTTGTGCTAGGACGAGAAACCCAGCGCTGTGATTTTTTCACGCAGGCGCGGGCCCGCGTTGGCGAGTTGAATCCGGGTGAACCTGAATTCCCTGCGAACGGGATATTTCTGACGGAGCTGCTCGAAGTTCCTCTTCCTGATTTCATCATCGGGCGATGCCGCCGCGCGCAGGCGCTGATCGTCGGCCTCGATGTCGTAGACCTTCCTTACGATCTGGCGCAGCACGGCCTCGTCGTCCATTCCGGCAGCGTCGAGCTTAATGAGAGGCACGAGCGGCTCGGGCATGAGGGAGTCGTGTGTCCATTCGGAGCGGATTCCTAGAAAGCCGCATGCCTCGCGGAACAGGATGATCGTCCCCATCACCTTTCCTTCGAACGAATGCCCGGCTATGTGGGGAGTGCCTATGTCCACCCGTTTCAGGACATCGGTCCTGAAAACCGGCTCGCCTTCCCAGGTGTCGAGGATCGCGTGCGCGACTGAGCCCTTTTCGATGGCATTCAGCAGCGCGTCTGAATCTGTCACCGCGCCGCGCGCTGCATTGATGAAGACGCTGTCGGCTCGCAGTTTCCCGAAGAACACGGGATCGGCGAGGCGCAACGTGGGATGGCGCCCGGCCTTGGTAAGCGGGACGTGCAGCGTGACCAGGTCCGCTCCGGCGAGGACGTCATCGAGCGGGAGAAAATCGCCGCCGCCTTCCGCCTCCATCCGTGGAGGATCGTTCTGGAGGACGCGCATTCCCAGCGCACGCGCTTTTTCGACGACCAGGCTGCCAACTCGCCCCACGCCTATCACGCCGATGGTTTTTCCCTCCAGCCTGAAGCCGTGCCGCCGGGCTACGCAGAGAAGCGCGGCGGCTATGTATTCCGATACGCTGTTGGCGTTGCACCCTGCGGCGGAGCGCCAGGCTATTCCGGCGCTGTCCATATAACCGGTATCCATGTGGTCGGTGCCGATCGTCGCGGTGCCGACGAAGCGGACGCCCGTGCCTTCAAGCAGGGCGCGATCCGCGCGCGTGGTGGACCGGATGCACAGAAGATCAGCGCCGCGCACGGAGTCCCGCGTTATGGCGGCGGGAGGCAGGATCTCCACCTCCCCAAGCCGGCCGAACGCCTCGGCGGCGAACGGCATATTGGTGGAGCAGACAATTCTCATGCCGTCAGCTCCGCCTCACGCTTAAAAGTGGCGCCTTCATGAGCCCGCACGGCACAAGCTGATAGGCGTCCTGCCAGTTGTTCCCGCTGGTCACAAACTCGCCAGGCCCGGTCCATTCGGGATGCGACTTGGCATGGTGAAGCGGTCCGTGCGAATTTCTGCGATGTCCGAGAACCTCTATCTGGAGATCATTCTGTCCCTTGCGCAGGTGGTCGGTGATATCCAGCTCGTTTGGCTCCCAGGCCATAACCCCGGAGGGGCTCCCGTTAACCAGCACGCGCACGGCAACGCCCTCATAGGCCGGCACTTCCACGAACAGCCTTTCGTTGCGCTTGAGAACAGGCTTGATTGAGCAGAGATAGGCTGCGGAGCCGGCATAGAAGGGAAGATGCTGGAGAACCCAGTTCCCGATGCCCAGGTCGGACGGCATATCAACAAGCGTGAGCGAATTATCCTTCAGCCTGACCCCGAACGAGCCGAGCAGGTGCGCTGCCTCAAGGCCGGGATGCGACTGGTCATACTGGCACGAAAGTTCAATCCTGTTCGTGCCGCGCTTCAGCATGGCGGGGTCCATCGGGATTTTGCGGAGCGAAGGATCCACCCACCAGCCCGAGTCGGCATCGGCGTTCAGATGGTTCCCATTCACCGCTATCCTGTAGCGGGTCGGCTGCTCCAGGGCGAGAAACAATCGCTCTTTTGGAAGCGACTCGACCTCGAATTCGTAGACCAGTTCAACGGGAATCCGCTTGTTCGAGGTTCCCGGGACCCACGTCCAGGGCTGAGCCATCTGACTGCCGCGGCGGGGCAGCCCGAGCTTGTCCCGTACCATCGCGTCCAGCCGCAGTATTTCTTCCGGCCCGGTCATCTTCGCCTTGCCGATGGCGCAGGACGGACGGTCGAGAACAGCGTTATTATCTTCCGAAAGGGCCACAGGCCAGGGGAAACTGCCCAGCGGTATGCGGCGCACCTCGTGCAAGGGGACGTTCTTCCCGCAGGCTGGCTTGCCGCGCCGCTTGGGGATCATGAACAGGCGGCTGCCGAGCGGGGAGAAGGAAGTTTTGATTTCCCATCGACCCTTCCGCCGTTTGGCGTCCGCAGCAGCGACCTCGCCGGTATCTGGATTCAGCTCCAGGGGATGGCCGAGGCAATGGGAGATGCCTGCTATCACAACGTGCGGAAAAGCCTCCCGTCTCTGCCGGACGGGCACATCGTGCAATTCCGGCGCCAGCTGCGCACGCTTATGGCCCGTGTTGCAGACGAACAGGTAGCACGCGTTCTTGTCCTCCCGCAGCAGGTAGAGCGCGGAAGGAATCTCGACTCCGCGCTCGTTTGCGATTGACACCCGTCTGCATGACGGTGCGAGGGATGCCGTGATCTCGGAGCCGCGCGCCGGAACGCGAATGCACGATTCTGCCAGGGCTGTTGCGTCGTCGGACGCGGAGGCGTCAACGTAAGCAGGCGGCTGGCCTGCGAAGACCACCAGGCCGCCAGACGCGCGGAATTTCCGCAGGATATCGAGCGTGGTTTTTCTGATCGTAATGAGCGGAGGCACCAGCACCGCCTTGTAGGATGCCTTGCCGATAACCACCGTGGGAGCGCTTTTTGTGCCGGCGGCGGCGCCGTGTCGCGCCATGATGTCCTCGTCGCCGTAATCGAAATCAATGTGCTCCATGAGAAGCGAATCGCGCACCATGGCAAAAGTCTGATCAAAGGCCGCGACCTTCTTGTTGTTGATCCAACCTGGGCGGCACATCGTCCACATACTCTCGATAGGATGGATCACGAGCAGGTCCCGGACCTCTTCCCCGTGGGTCATCACCAGATTGATCCGGGCGAAGTAATCCTCCACCTTGCCGTATGATTCCCACCAGGGCGACTGGAATGAAATGCTCGCCGGGTAATCCCTCTTCGCCTGGCCCTCCATCGTGTACCAGGCGAGGTGCGGACAGCGGAGATTGATACCCATAGCCGTCTGCCAGTCTCCGAGCGCCTTATGCCCGGCGAAAGAGAAATCCCAGCCGGTGCACCCATAGGTTTCTGTGAGCCGCCACTTCCTTCCGAACTGGCGCGCGGCGGAGCTGACCTGCTTTGCCGTGTGATACTCGCGTCTGTATTCCGTGAGGAGGTCCATGCCGGGCGCCTGCATATGCTCGTAGAACCGCATGCTGCTTCCCACCGCCGCCGTCTGGCTGACCAGCGTTTCCTCGCCAAGCACGTGGCCGGTGTGGAGAAGACCATTTCTGGCGCACCACTGCCCCGTCTGCCGGGCAAAAGCATCAACGAAAAGGAAGGTTATACAGTCGTGGTAATGATAGCGGACGCGGCTCACTTCCTGGTCATCCAGATCCAAAAAAAGCTCTGGAAGGTGGTGTATCACGTCGTACCCGTATCTCGCCTTGAACACGCGTGGCAGGCTGGTGGTCCACGGAGCCGATGGCGCTGAACCGACGAAACAGGTTCCGTAGTTGGGCTCGTCGGTGAAGATGCCAGGGATGGTTTTGCCAAAGTGGCGTTTGGCGTGTTTCCTGTAACTGTCATGCGTGGTCTGGATGAACTTGCGCACCGCTTCGTGGCTGAGCGTATCGAGGTATGTTTGCCCGTTGTACCAGGGACTGCAATGCGCGCGGGCGACGCGGAACACGAGAAGAGTCTGGCCGGCGGCCAAGCGCGACAGGCGCTTACCGGCCCATATCCGCTTGACATCCGCCGCCTGTCCGCCGCTGACGCGCGCCGTGAACGCGGCGAGGATATCCGCCGTCCAGCGAAACGCGCCGGGGTTGGACTGCTGTTCCATTGAGATAAAGGTCTGGCGGAATTTAGGGTTGCGCGTGACGATTCCGCCGGCAGCTCCCGACGGCCATCTGTCTTCGTCGTAGAGCCAGGCCTCCATGCCGTTCTTTTTGGCTTCTTCCGCGCAGGCTAGAACAAGCTTGTGCCAATCGGCGGAGAGATAGGGAGTTGCGAGGCCAACCCGGGAATGCATGAAAAACCCGCCCATACCCATGCGCTTCATCACGCGTATCTGGCGGCACAGCTCCGACTCATCGAGTTTTCCGTTCCAGGCCCAGAACGGCTTGCTCCTGTACAGGCTCCCCGGTTTCTTGAATTCCGCGAGCAGATTATGTTTCACCAAAACTCCTTCCCGGCATCAGCCGCGAACAGCGAGAATGCGTTTCTCGTAGTTTTTCACTTCATCCAGCCAGGCGCCGCCTGCCGGAACATCATGTTTGAGACAGTAATAATTCCACACCGCGCCGAACGGCATGCCCTTCATCTCCTCGATCAAGGCGAGCCGCGTGGTGTAATCTCCCCGCGCCTCTGCTTTTTTCATGAGCGCCGAAGGCTCAAGGAGGGCTATGCACATCGCCTTCATGGTCGCGCGCGCGCCGATAACCCAGGCCGCGACACGGTTGATCGTTGCGTCGAAAAAGTCGAGACCGATGTGAACGCGGTCAAGATAATCTCCGCGAACTATCTCGGCGGCAAGTTCCCTCAGCTCGTCAGACAGGACCACCACATGATCGCTGTCCCAGCGGACCCCGCGGCTGACGTGCAACAGTATTCTGTCGAGTTGGGACATGACGGACGTAACCTTGTCGGCCACGGATTCGGTGGGATGGTAATGGCCCGTATCCATGCAGAGGACCTTCTTGTTGGCAACCGCATACGCGAGGTACAACTCGTGCGACCCCACAGTATAGCTCTCGGCGCCGATTCCGAACAGCTTGCCCTCCAGGGCGTCGAGCTCATGCTTCGGGTTGAGCCGCTCTTTAAACATCTCGTCCAGCGATTGCACCAGCAACTCGCGGGGCATCCTCCTGTCCGCGGGGATATCCTTGAACCCGTCGGGCACCCACACGTTGACGATGCTCGGCGAGCCGAGCTGTTTGCCCATGAAGGCGCCGATCCGGCGGCAGGCAATTCCATGCTCAACCCAGAACCGGCGCGCCTTGGGATCGCGGCTGGAAAGCGTGAAGCCGTTTCTGACCATCGGGTGATTAAAGAAGGTGCCGTTGAAATCCAGTCCGGCCTTGCGCGACTTGGCCCAGTCCACCCATGCGGAGAATTGCCGTGGACCGTATTCATTCCGCTCGATCTTCTTCGCGCCGAGTTCGGCGTGAAAAGCATGAAGATTCACGCGCGGCCTGCACGGGATCAGGCGTATTGCCTTGTCGAGATCGGCCCGGAGCTCATCCGCCGTGCGTGCGCGTCCGGGATAATTGCCAGTGGCCGCTATCTCGGAAACGCAATCGCCGTCCATGTTCTCAAAGCCGACCACGTCATCGCCCTGCCAGGCGTTGAGAGAAATGGCAACGCGTCCCAGCCTGGCTAGAGCCGCGTCCGTATTCACCCCGTACTCGGCGTAGGCTGACTTTGCCAGGGCGTATGTTTGTTCAACCTGTTTCGTTCTCATGAAAATCTGTTCCTTTCGCGTTTCTGCCTTCTTGCGGGATATTCCTTATTTGATATCAAGTTGACTTGGCGGTGTCAATGCAAATGCGCGACATGAAATGCGGGAGTCGGGATCCCCGTTCTAGACCACCGTTTTCTGCTTTTCCGCAGTGTTCC
>CAYWJE010000202.1:0-6560 GCA_964458525.1 uncultured Verrucomicrobiota bacterium | reverse complement strand
TCGAAAAACGGGTCCTTCAGCAAACGGTCTGAGCAGGGCCGGACTGCCAGTCCGACCGCTTGAGACGGTGCGACAAGCTGTCACGCCCTACCTTAAAATGGAATCTGGATTTGAACCATTCCGAAAAGTGTTACCCCGGAATGAACCGGTGCCGTTTTTTACCGCGCAGACTCGCATCTGGTGAAGACAACTGAAAACATTAAGTCGCACAACCCCTCCCAGCCCCCGCCAAAACCCGGAGCGGATGGACTGGGAACCGAATCGGTTTCAGGCGTGATTGACCATATCGTCTACCGCTCCGACGAGACCGGCTTCACGGTATGCATTCTCAAACCGCCGAAGGGCGGGGCGGACATGGTGGTGGTCGGATCCTGCGCGGCAATGTGGCCCGGCGAAACGCTCTCCGCCGAGGGACACTGGTCGCGGCACAAGGTGCACGGTTACCAGTTCAACGCCAGCCGGATAACCTGCATCGAGCCCAATTCAACAGCCGGCATAAGAAAATACCTTGCGAGCGGACTCATAAAAGGCGTCGGCGAAGTGCTTGCAGAAAGACTCGTCAAGAAATTCGGCGCCGCCACGCTTCGCGTGATTGACAAAGAATCGGCGCTGCTCGAATCCGTGGAGGGTATTGGCAGGAAGAAGCGCGAACAGATCAAGAACGCATGGAATGAGCAGAAGGCGGTCCGTGAGGTGATGATCTTCCTGCACACTTACGGCGTGACAACATCCCAGGCAAATCGCATCCATCGCGCCTATGGCGACAATGCCATCGCCAGGATCAAGGAAAATCCCTACAGGCTGGCCAACGATATCTGGGGTATAGGTTTCAAGACTGCCGATAAGATTGCTCTCAAGCTAGGAATCCCGGAGCAGTCAATCGTGCGCGCCCGCGCGGGCGTGGTCTACGCTCTTCAGACATCATCGAACGAGGGACACTGCTACAACCCCCGCGACGAGCTGCTGGCGCTGGCGGAGCAGTTGCTGACAATAGACCGCGGCATCCTCGAAGAGGCTCTCGATATTGAGTTAGCCGGAAACGCGCTCGTCCAGGAGGGCGACAACATCTATCTCGCGTCCCTTCACCGCGCGGAGCTCGGCGTGGCTTCGAACATACGCCGTCTGCAGCAGGCCGGCCGGGAGGTGGCCGATATTGACTTGAACAGCGCCATCTCATGGGCCGAGCGCCGCATGAAACTGGACTTCGCGCCTTCACAGGCGGAGGCGCTCAAGATGACATTCTCGCGAAAAGTGTCAATCATCACCGGCGGACCCGGCGTGGGAAAGACAACCATCATCCGCGCCCTGGTGGACATTTTTGCCGTGAAGAAAGCGACCATCTGCATGGCAGCGCCGACAGGACGCGCGGCGAAGCGCATGGAGGAAGCCACGGGCCGACAGGCATCCACGCTTCACCGTCTTCTGAAGTTCGTTCCCGCCGCCGGCAAGTTCACCTTTGATTCCGGCCACCCGCTCAACGGCGACGTGTTCATCCTGGACGAGGTCTCGATGATTGACCTCCCTCTGATGAACGCCTTCCTCCGCGCCCTTCCCGACCGCGCGCGGCTGATCATCGTGGGCGACGCCGACCAGCTTCCGAGCGTCGGGCCGGGCAATGTGCTGCGCGACCTGCTCGCATCCGGACGAGTCCCGGCCGTTAAGCTGGACACTGTTTTCCGCCAGCAGGAGCGGAGCTGGATCGTGCACAACGCGCACCTTGTCAACACCGGACGCTTCTTCGAACTCCCCGCAGAGAACCAGCCCTCCGACTTCTACTTCATCGAGGAGGATGAGCCGGACAGGGTGATAGAACGCGCTGTCGAGCTGATAGCAAACCGGATACCCCGCCGGTTCGGACTCAACCCGATGAAAGACGTCCAACTGCTCACCCCGATGCGCAGGTTCCAGCTCGGCGCGGAGAACCTGAACGCCGTCCTCCAGGAGGCGCTCAACCCCGGCGGCTTATGCGTGAGCCGCTTCGGACGCAACTACCGCACAGGCGACAGGGTTATGCAGCTTCGCAACAACTACGACAAGGACGTATTCAATGGCGACATCGGGGCAATCTGCGAAATAGAGCCTGATCAGCAGGGGCTCAAGGTGGATTTCGACGGGCGCAAGGTCGAATACGGCCTCTCCGAACTGGACGAGCTCAGCCTGGCCTATGCATGCTCCATCCACAAGGCGCAGGGCCACGAGCACCCCGCCGTCGTGATCCTTCTCACGACCCAGCATTACAGGATGCTGCAACGCAATCTCTTGTACACCGCCATGACACGCGGGCGTAAGCTGGTGTGCCTGATAGGATCAAAAAAGGCGGTAGCGATCGGCATACGCAACAACCACACCATCAAGCGGAAAACCGGGCTGGCTCAGCGGCTCGCTTCGGAATGATGTTCAAATGTTGAACTATCTCTTGTCCGTTTTGCGCGGGACCACGTCGCAAGTCTCCATGTACCAGCGCAGCAGCCGCTCCTTCAATGCCCACAGTGTCTCCCTGTTGACAGGGTCTCCGGCGATATTGTTCTCCTCCAGCGGATCAGCGGCCAGATCATAAAGTTCATCTTCCTCATATAGCCGCATCACGTACTTGTGGGTCTTCGTGCGGCACATGGCTGCCTTTGTGTGGTAAGGATCGTCATCCGTTATCTGAAGCTTGATCCGGGGCGAATAAAGACCCGCGTCGCGCGGCTGTCCGGGACTTGCCGAAGTGCTTTCAAGCTCCATTGCCTGGGTCTCCCCGTATCTGCGGCCGCCCTCGCAGAATACGGCGTCGCGGTGCTCATGGCTCTCGCCGCGCAACAGCGGCAGTAGGCTCTTTCCGAAAGAGTCATAACCAGGATTTATCCCGGTCAGCTCGTACACGGTTGCGGAGAAGTCAACGAGCTCAACAAGCGCATCGCATACGCGCGGGCGCACGCGCACGTCCTTGGGCGGCTTGACTATGAAGGGTACCCGCGAAAGACAATCCTCGAACGTGTTCTGTGTCTTTTCCACCAAGCCGTAATCACCGGTGTAATCGCCGTGATCGGAAAAGAAAAATATTGCTGAATCATCATACCGGTTTGAATGTTTCAACACATCCAGCAGCATACCGAACTGGTGATCGAGCCTGGAACACATGCCGTAATAGGTCGCCCGGAGCTCCGTCCAGCGCTCCTGGGTCCATCCGCCGAGTTTCTGGTTTTCCCATATACCCTTCAAGATTGACGGCTTTCCTCGCCATTTTTCCGGATGCCGGGCGCTCGGAGGCAGCTTTGCGCGATCGGTAACACTGTACCACGGCTCCTCCACGCAGTACGGCGGGTGCGGAAAGCCGAGCGGAAGATACACGCACAGCGGCTTGTCGCCGTCGTACCCGCGAATAAAGTCTATAGCACCGAGCACCATGCCCCAGTCGTCGTCTCCATAAAATTTATCCCCCCCCTTATCAAGCCGTCCCTTGAAAAAGCTGAAGAAGTTATCGCCGCCTGGCTCTCCTCTCCATGCCATATTGCCTCCATGATTTCCCTCGCGGGAACGGCCGCCCCAGCGCGTGAAATCCATAGCGGAGGGATGGAAGCGTACATCGCAGTACTCATCCACGCTTTCCTGTCCCGGAGTGAGATCGTTCTTGCCGCCCCACCATACGAAATATCCGCTCTCCTTTAGAATTTTCAGCAGGTTTGGCTCTCCATGTTCCGGATGGATCATATGATGCATCGTCCTATGCCCGCGCACGTGGGGATACCAGCCGGTCATGAAGCTGCACCGGCTGGGAGTGCAAACCGTGTTCTGGCAGAATGCTTGTGAAAACGATACAGCATCGCAAGCCGCTAGCCGGTCGAGGTTCGGAGTGACCGCCGCCGGATTTCCGACATGCCCGAGAACGTCTCCACGCCACTGGTCGGGATTGAAAATTATGATGTTCGGTCTCTTCATTGCTCTCCTCCGTCTACGGCGGGCGCCAGCCCGCGACCCAATTTGTTCAACTTAAGACGGCCGCCTGCCCATGCGCTTGATACTCTACGAAGTGGCCGTTACGAAGCACCAGCCGCACGCGGGCAAGTGTGAACGCCTTGCCTTTATGGAATCAGACGACTTGTTCTTTATCGCGGCTTACAAATAATGAGGCAACGCGTCAAACTTGCCAAGCGACATCAACCACACGGGAGCTAGCGACTGTTCCGCCAGGAAAGCAGCGAGAGCGCACCCGCCATATCCAGCCAGGGCACCTCCGCCGGTCGCATGCCGTTCAACGCGCTGACGGCCGCGGCCGTTCCCGCCGCCTGTCCGGTCGCGGCCGCCGTGCCCGTAACCCGGTAGCTCGAGTGTGCGATGAAATCTCCGCTTATGCAGCGGCCCGCCATTAAAATATTCGGAACATCGCGCGAAATGAGAGCGCGCATGGGTATGTCGTAGGGAAGCATGGCAATCGGGGATGCCTCCTGCCCTTTTCCCGAGACAGGGTTCGTACAGTGTACGTCAACCCCGAAATGCACCGTGCAGACAGCGTCCTCATGGCGGCGGCCTGCGGCCAGGTCATCTCGCGTCACGGTATACAGGCCATGCACGCGGCGGCCCTCGCGTACTCCAATGTGCTCGCATGTCGCAACGATCCGCATTCCCGCCCAAATGCCGCCAAGACTCCTCAGCCCGTCCGCCACACGATGCACCTCCGCCCGTCCGCTCACGGTGGCGCGAGTGATGTCGGCGGCGCTGACAGCAGACACGTCGTATTCATGGTTAATCATCAGGGCAAGCAGGTTGTCCCGCACCTGGAAAAGCGTCGGCTTCGCGTAGGACGGCTCGATCCCAGCCCGCGCAAGCTCGGCGGTGAGAGCCTGGAGCGGCCCGCGCCTATGCGACAAAGCTCCCCGCCAGAACGAGATAAAAGGACTCGCCGCTTCCGCCTCGCGGACGGAGACAAGCGCCATGTAGGTCATGGGCTGACACTCGCCCGACGGCTCCCTGCCGATATTGAATCCGCATCCGGCCAAGGCAGCAAGGTCGCCGTCCCCGGAAGCATCCACGAAGTTGCGCGCAACCCATGCCTCGCGTCCCGACTTCGATTCAGTCACGATCGCGGCCGCCGCCCCGTCCCTAAGCACAACACCGGTCGCCCGCGTATGAAGCTGTAACCTGACCCCCGCTTCCGCACACATTTCCTCGAGCAGCAGCTTCATCTCCTCGATGTCGTAGGTGTACATGTCAGGGTTCGCCCCGATTCTCGCGCCCCTCCATGATTCGTATCGTCCAGATGCAAAGCTCATAGAGAAGGATCATCGGGAGGCCCATGACCACCTGCGAGAAGACGTCGGGCGGGGTCATAATGGCGGCCAGGATGAAGATTATGACGATCGCGTGGCGGCGCTTGCTCCTCAGAAAGGCCGAGGAGACAAGCCCGAGCCAGCCGAGAACGAGGATCACCACCGGCAATTCAAAGGCAAGGCCGAAGGCGAGGAGAAGCCGCATCGAGAAGGCAACGTAGCTGTTAATCGTCCATTCCGGCTGGATGCTCAGCCAGGCGTGGAGGCGGAACATCACGCGCAGCGCCACGGGCAGCGCCATGAAATAACCAAGCGCGACACCGAGAAGGAACAGCCCCGCCGCCAGCGCCATTCCGCCGGTCAGCCCCCTGCGCTCTTTTTCGGTCAGCCCCGGAAACACGAAGCGTCCGATGAAAAACAGGATCAGCGGAGCTCCGAAGATAAGGCCCGTCCACAGCACGAGCTGGACCAGGATGGAGAAACCGCCCGTGATTTCAATGGACCGCAGGAATTGATCCGGATTGTCCGTAACGCTCGAAAGCGGCGCCCTGAGCAGGCGGAAAATGCGCGGCGCGAGCGGAAAAGCGACGACCGTGCCGAGCGCGAGGACCACGATGCTGCGGAGGAGAACGCCGCGCAGCTCTTCGAGATGGTCCAGAAAGGGCTTTGGCTCATCCGCGGGAAGCGGCGAAAAACGTGATCGTGGAATGCGGACATGCTCGCCGGAAAGGTCTGAAGAATCATTCCCGTTTCCAGGCGAGTCCGCGGCGCCACTGCTGTTCTTCTCCGCGTTCATGCCGCGAATTCCCGTTTTCAGCCGGCCGCAGCTTTCGCAGCGTGCAGTTTTCGGGTCTTCTCCGGGACACGAAGCATCTCTCTCATCTGCTTGCTGTTCAGTTTCACCGCCTTCGCCTCGGGCACGCCCAGCGCGATCACCCGCTTGAGATGGGTCTTCTCCCTCCTCTTCCGTTCGCGAAGTTTCTTGGCGCCGCTCGTCAGTTCTGTATTTTTGCAACCGGATCCCATTTTCTTTTTCCTTTCGTTATACATCCACGCGAAGCCTGCAACCGCATCAAATGATGTCCTTGGCCGCAGCAGCGTAACAGGCTTGACGCCCTCCCGCGAAAACAGATAATCACTTTATATAAAAAACCTGTTTCGGTCAACAACGGAGCGTAACAACCAAAAACAGGCGCTTCCGGGTTTTCCGTGTGTTTTTTTTGTACCCGTTCACGGTTCACAGTTCATAGTTCATAGTTCACGGTTCACGGTTCACGGTTCACGGTTCATAGTTGCAGAGAAGAGGGATAT
>CAYWJE010000201.1:0-6632 GCA_964458525.1 uncultured Verrucomicrobiota bacterium | reverse complement strand
CCCGACCTCAAAGTCCCGACTCTCCGGGAGGTCGGGAGTCGGGATCCCCGTTCTCAACCACCGTTTTCTGCTTTTCCGTAGTGTTCCAGAGTAGTTGCCAATTTTAATTGTAATATCCCTCTTCTCTGCAACTATGAACCGTGAACCGTGAACCGTGAACCGTGAACGGGTACAAAAAACACACACGGAAAACCCGGAAGCGCCATATCTCCCAAGATGATGGTCCATGCATTCTGCACAATGCTTCTATTAAAACAAGCCTATTTTTTTCTTGATAGATGCAAGATTGAATAGTAAACTCTTATTATCACGAGTGCGTCTCAATTAATGCCTTCTAACTAAGGATCTATTGCAGGAACAAATCATTAAGTGCATGAAGATGTGAAGAGTTTCACCCTTCATGTTCTTCATGAGCTTCATGGTGAGAATAATCGTTTCCTAATTGGGTCGGAGGTTTCTTGAGGAGCTAATGAAGCAAAAAGAGAAATCAGAAGCGAAAAAGACTCC
The DNA here is from genome assembly GCA_964458525.1 of uncultured Verrucomicrobiota bacterium. Lineage (GTDB taxonomy): Bacteria > Verrucomicrobiota > Kiritimatiellia > JAAZAB01 > JAAZAB01 > CAYWJE01. The sequence goes on along the minus strand of CAYWJE010000201.1, from coordinate 6,125 downwards.
AGAAAGACGAGGTGCGCTTCGGAAGGATTCCGGGCGCGCTCCTGTCAAGAAGAAGTCGTCTGGGAACGGAAGGAGCTTCCAGGCTATAGTTGAGAACGCGCCGTTCGGCTACTATAGAATCAACAGGGCAGGCGAGTGGGAATATGTGAACCATGTGTGGGAGGAGATGCATTCACTCTCCCGCGAAGAGGTCATCGGTAAATCCTTCGAGATCACCCAGCCCCCTGAAATGCTTGATCAGGCAAGGGGAAACGTGAGACGAGCCTTTGCCGGGGAAACGATCACAGGCGAGTTTTCCCGAATCATGGCGGACGGCAGCGTCCATTACCACCGCTTCAACATTCAGCCCGTGAAAAAGGGCGGGAAGATAGTGGCGATCGAGGGGTTCGTTGATGATATAACCAAGAGCAGGAACGCCGAACGTTCGCTCCAGGAGAGCCACGACAGGCTCAAGTTCCTGATGGATGCCAATCCCGATCCCCACTATGTCGCTGACCCCGAAACCTACGAACTGGTTTTTGCCAACAAGAGCATCATTAAAAGCCACGGGGATCCGGGCAACAAGAAATGCTATGAGTATCTCCAGCATCGAGATTCACCCTGCCCATTCTGCACGAACGACAAGATAACGGGCGAGAACTTCGGTAACGCATTCGTATGGGAGTTCCAGAACGAGGTCACCAAGCGCTTCTACCAGTGCTACGACCAGGCAATCAAGTGGGTTGACGGGCGCATTGTGCGATACGAAATGGCGGTTGATATCACCGATCGGAAGCGGCTGGAAATAAGGCGGCGGGAGAGTGAAGAGAAATACAGGACACTATTTCATCGTTCCCATGACGCGATTGCCACTCTGGATCCGCCTTCTTGGCATTTTATGACCGCGAACCATGCGATGATCGAGTTGTTCGGCGCCAAAAACGGAAGAGAGCTCCTCGCCTATGAGCCGTGGCAGCTTTCCCCGGAACATCAACCGGACGGCCGCCCCTCGGAGGAGAAAGCCAGGGAGATGATTGCAAAGGCCGTGCAAGATGGCGTGAACTTCTTCGATTGGACCCATAAACGGCTTTCTGGCGAATCGTTTCCCGTCACCGTGTTGCTGTCCCGTGTGAATCTGGGCAGCAAGACGTTTCTGCAGGCAACTATGAGGGACGTCACGGCGCTCCGGGAGGCGGAGAAGGAAAAGGAAAGACTTCAATCCCAGCTGAACTTCGCCCAGCGCATGGAGTCCGTTGGCCAGCTGGCCGGCGGAATAGCCCATGATTTCAACAATGTTCTGGCAGTCATCCTCGGGCGCGTGGAGCTGGCGATGAAGCAGATCCCGGCAACGGAGAAGTGCCATGCTGATCTGGACGAGATCCGCAGGGCTGCCGAGCATGCCGCCGATTTGACGCGCAAGCTCCTGACTTTCGCGCGCAAGCAGACCGTAGCTCCGCAGGTGCTTGATCTCAACAGCAGCGTTGAGGAAATGCTCAAAATGCTTCACCGCATGATCGGCGAGGATATTGACCTGGTCTGGAAACCCGGCAAGGACCTCTGGCCCATACGCATAGATCCGAGCCAGGTTGATCAGATACTGGCGAATCTCTGCGTCAACGCGCGGGATGCGATAGCTGGTGTGGGGAAGCTCACGATAGAGACGGACAACAAGGTCTTCGACGCGGATTACTGCGCGGTTCACGCTGGTTACGTTCCCGGAGAATACGTGCTGCTGGCTGTGAGCGATAATGGGTGCGGCATGGATCAGCAGACGGTTTGCCATGTCTTTGAGCCTTTCTTTACCTCGAAGGAAGTGGGCAAGGGCACAGGGCTCGGGCTCTCGACCGTGTATGGAATCATCAAGCAGAATGACGGCTTCATCAACATCTACAGCGAACAGAAGCGGGGGGACGACCATCAAAATTTACATGCCGAGGAGCACGGGAGGTGAAGAGGTGGACCGGAAAAAAGATGCCGTTGAATCAACAACCAACGGTAGTGAGACGATTCTGCTGGTGGAAGATGAGCCCGCAGTGCTGAGGATGACCAAGATTATCCTGGAGCGGCAAGGCTACAGTGTCCTCTCTGTCGCCTCTCCCGCTGAGGCTTTGAAAGTTGCTGAGTCTCATGCCGGGAAGATTGCCCTTCTTGTTACCGACGTGGTAATGCCCGAGATGAACGGATTGGACTTGGCGAAAAAAATCCAGACCGTCTGTTCGGGGCTGAAATGCTTGTTCATGTCAGGCTACACGGCAAATGTCATTAGTCATCAAGGTGTGTTAAACAAGGGCGTCCTGTTTATCGAGAAACCATTTTCGATGCAGGCGCTTGCCGCTAAAGTGAGGGAGGCTCTGGATGCGTAGGAATACAGGTCTGTTGCGCGGCTGTCGGTCGTTTATTCATAATGCTTTTTTGCTTGTGCTGCTGCCAGCGTGCGCGGTCGCGCCGAGCTTTCTGCAGGCCGAGGATACTGCCATGCGGATGACTGTTGTCAATAACAGTGAATTCAGCGATGATCAGGTTTATTTCATAATGATCTGTCAGCAGCCGCTGGGCTATTTTGATTTCAGTAACAAGGTTCTGGTCGAGACGCCTGCTTTTGCGCTTGATGTCAGCACGATGGTTGCCACCCTCGCGCAACTCAAGGAATACAGTGGCGATGGATCGGCCGTTATTTCCTGCCCTGAAATGGGGTCTTCCCGGATATACTTCTCGCTGGGGCGGAATTTCGACCAGATGGGCGGGTTCGCTTCTTCCGGACCGAATGCCGATGATTCCAATCTGGTGCCCTGGGCGATGTTCGAGGTGAACCTCCAGAACGGCAAGTTCCTGAATCAGAGCAATGTGGATTTCTTCAGCATTGCCTACACGCTGACCGCCGTGAAATCGGGCAGCGGCGAGGTGACGGTCGGGATAACGAATTCATCCAAAATGATATTCGACGCGTTTGACGCTATTCCCTCTCCATCCGACAGCGAGCAGATGTACGGAAATACGGAGATATTCAAGTCGTTGATCATTAAGAACGATGAGGACGAAACCGTCCGGGTGGTCTCGCCCAAGGCTGCGGCGCTGGGCAGCGTTAATCACACCGCGTCACTTCCTCAGATGTTCACTCATTTCCTGGACGATTATGTGAACACGCATTGCTGGACTTCCGGCAGGACGTTTTCCTTCTCCAGCAAGGATAGCGGGGACCAGACCACATATTATGGCAAGGTGAGCGGGGACGGGCTGACACTCTCGATTTATACCGATTCTGAAATGACCACAGCTTATGCTTCTGTGCCGACTCTGCCCCGTCCGAGCGGGTCGTGGGGCAGCCCGGACTTCACTTCCACGCCCGCCCTTTGGCACAACGTCGGCAATGAGAGCGCCGATCAGGACAATATAGACTGGGGCTACCTGCTCTTCGGGCAGGACGGCTATAGCAGCGGGCCCGGCGCGCATTGGGCCCTTGATCCCGTAGCCATGGCCATACCGGTTTCAATCGTGCGCGGAGTTATGCATCTCGACAATGGCAGCGTTGACTGGAAGGATAGCACAAAATACTACCAGGGGTTGGATGGCACGAGTCTTGCCGATTACCCGATATTTTACTACGGCAAGATCCTGCACCAGTACGGCCTGGCAGGTCATGTCTACGCTCTGTCTTTCGATGATATCTATGGCACGGACTCGGGCGTTTCCTTCGAGGACCCCGAAGTCACCTTGACGCTGTATCCGTTCGCGACAGCGACGCCCTGCGACTCCCATGCCGTTTCAGACTATGACGGAGATGGGGAAACGGACATGGCCCTTTATCAGGATTCGACCGGATGGTGGTACATGCTGCTCTCCGGGAGCGGGTACACACTTTCCAGCCAGAAGCTCGGCGAGTCCGGCTATTCGCCCGTGCCGGCTGATTATGACGGGGACGGCAAGACGGATCCGGCCGTCTACAATGAGTCTTCCGGCTACTGGTCTATCATCAAATCCGGCAGTTCGGAAACTTCCTCAGCGAAATGGGGTGATGTTGGATATTTGCCTGTTCCGGCTGATTACGATGGCGACGGTAAAGCCGACCTGGCTGTCTACTGCGCCACGGGCGACTGGCCGGGCTACTGGTATATCCTTAAGTCAACCGACTACAGCATGGCGTCTGCCAAGTGGGGCGCGACCGGCTATAGCCCTGTTCCTGCTGATTACGATGGCGACGGCATAACTGACCTCGCGGTGTTCTGTTCTTCGGGCGATTGGCCGGGCTACTGGTACATCCTCAAGTCAACCGACTACAGTATGTCCTATATGCAGCTTGGAGCCGCCGAGTACACGCCTGTTCCGGGTGATTATGACGGGGATGGCAAGACGGATGTTGCCGTTTATGATGAGGGATCCAGCGACTGGTATATGATGCTCTCCGGCAGCGGTTATGCGCTATCCTATCAGCAGTTCGGTGGATCGGGTTACAGTCCCGCGAGGTGAGAAATCCGCCCGGTTCAATTTGGAAAGAGAAATTATTTCATCAGAAACGCGCTCACGGTTTCGCTCAGCACGGCGGCAGTGACTGGCTTCCTGAGAAGCTTGTGCGTCGTTCCGTCGCCCACGATATCGCGTATGTCCTTTCCAGGTATGAACCCGGTGCAGAAAACAACGTTTGGCCGCTTCCTCTGTTTCGACTCGCATATTTCGGACATCTTGCGGAACACGGCTTCCCCATTCTGATCCGGCGCCATGACGTCGAGAATGACGACTGAGTAGCTGTTCGCGGATAATTGTTCTATCGCCTCGTTCGAAGACGAAGCCAGGTCTATCAGCGCTTTCGGAAACGAGTTTTTCAAGATTCGTTTAAACAGGTTACGGATCATCTCCTCATTTTCTACGATCAGGAGCTTGACCTCGGCTGAAGCAGCGGGCTTGGGCTCCGCTTGCAGATCGTAGTGCGCTACACCGTCCGGGTACACGGACTTGGTCAGTGGGGTCTCCTGGCACAGCTTCTGAACCGTTTCAGCAATGCGGTTGATCTCCTGCCGGTAGTCCGCCCTGTCGTCAAGCTCGGTCATGCTCAGGAGTTTCTGCAGCGGTGAGTTAATCATGTGGCTCAGCGTGGATATGGTGTCCAGACGGGCCTGGATACGTTCAGTTTCCAGTTTCTTTTCATGCGATTCCTGGATAACGGTCATATCGTCGAATGTGAACACCATGCCGGATAGCTTGCCTTCATGATCAACATTCGGGGAGCCGCTGACATAGGCATGAAGAGTGATTCCGTCGCTTTTCAGCCTGCATGTGATGGATTGTGAAGAAATTTCGTGCAATTTCTTCACGATGTTCTCAAATGCCTCCGTCTCCTCAACGAACTCACGGATATTGCACCCGATAACTCTTATGTCATCCTTGTTGCCTGTCATCTTCAAGAACGCCGGGTTTGCGAATTCCACGGTTCCATCTATGTCGGTGACCACGATGCCGCTGGCTATGTTGGCGACGGCATTGTTCACTGCGATGAGCATGGATTCGTGCTCCTTGTGCCGCGTGTTGTCGCGTATTGAGAAACACATGCTCAGCTCTTCTTTCCACGCGATAGAGCTTATGGAGGTTTCTGTATCAATGGCAGCCCCGCTTTTCTTAAGGCACGGCATCTCAATCACCGAGTGTTTGCCTTCTTTCGCTCCAGACCATATGGTCGCTAATATCGCATCATTGAGCGAGGTAAACAAGTCTTTCACATTCTTTCCCGCCAGGTCGGGCACGTCGTAACCGAGCAGCGTGGTGATCCGGGTGTTGGCTGTCTTTGCAGCTCCAGCCGGGTTGGTAATAATTATTCCCTCATACAGACTATCAAGCAGGGATATTGCCGCTGAATCGGGCGGCGCAGGGGGAGGAGGATCATCTTGATCATTTTCGGTTAAAGCTTCAGGTTTCTTGCAGACAGGTTTTGCAATAGGCTTTGGAACAGGAGGCGGCGCCTTATTGTCTTCACTGACAGGCGGAGCCTCAAGAGCGGACTCAATCCTCTTTGTCTTCGGCTTGTCATCGGTCTTTGTCGCCGGTTTGGTCGAGGGCTTTGCTACGGGTTTCGGCACGTGTTTTGCTACCGGTTTCGGAATTGGCTTAACCACGGGCTTGGGTACGGGCCGTGGCGTCTTGTCGGCAGGCGCGGAAGA
>CAYWJE010000200.1:3560-6676 GCA_964458525.1 uncultured Verrucomicrobiota bacterium | reverse complement strand
TAGACCCTGTTCGAAAAGCCTTTCAAACAGGTGTTGGCGGTTTCTGATTAACGGCTCGCTCATCCAAACGCGCTAAGATCCGCATGCAATCAACCACCTGCTGGTCTTCTCGTTTGACATTCCTGTTTTTCCGTCGTTTCAAAGCACAGTCATCCCTTTGTTCTTGTTTTCTACTCTTTGCCGTCCGCCCAATTTTATGCCGCTTGCGCCAGCTTTTCTTTTCGTCGTCTTTTCAACAACGTGATACGACAGCAATTATAAGCCAGAACTTTTTCCAACAGCTCATCGCGCACCGCGCCAATACCCCGACGACCAAGTTCACCAAATTCAAAGCCATCCTTGATCGTGAACATCAGCGATTCAATCGCCGAACGATAACGTCGCGCTTCGCGGTATGCCTCGCTGTTCCATTCCTTCGGGTTGGTTAACTTCTTGCCTTTTGCGCCGCTGATGCTCACATCCATTATACCCATGCCCAGCAACTTATCGCGCCCATCCGACGAAGCATAACCATCGTCCGAACTGACCATCTCGGCCACCACGCCGGTTCGCCGAATCGAATCGGCTATCGCCGGCACAAACTCTATCGCGTCGGAGGCACTACCTTCCGGAACAATAAGACTGGTCACGCAACCATTGGCGCTACGCACCAGTTGAGGCTTATAGCCGATAACAGGAACGCGAGACCCTTTCTTTATGAACGCCGCCGATCCATCCGACAAACTGAGAATCTTTTCCGTTGATGGAAGAGTCTGTCCCCGAAACACCCGGTCATGCGCATACACAAGAATACGCCGCGAATCGCTTAAATCATCGCCTATCTGCTCCAATACCCGCTGCAACAGAATCCGTTGACTCGGTCTATGTTTCTGCCAGCATAAGCATTGCTCAACCTGGCGCAGTTCGCCTTCCAATGACTCAACCGTCTTCCTCCCCTGCTTCAGTAAATGCCTGTAATGCTTCTTTAGCTTTCCTCGTGATTTCGCCTTGCCGGCAACCAGGCATATCTGAAACACCAGCTTATCCATATCATCCAGCCAACGCGGAACCCATCCGCCGCTGAAATCTTTCAGCCCGAAAATATGCAATTTCCGGCCAAGACGATTCGCGCGAGTCAGCAGTTCGGTAAGAATCTTCGCGTCGGTTGGCCAACTGCTGTTCGCTTTCACGGATGTGCTGTCAATCGTAAGTTTCGTGAAATCATCAAGATTATCTTCCAGCACAAGCTCTATCTGCTTGTCTAAGATCAACTCCCGCGTCGCATGGCTCACCAGATTCACGTTCTCCAATATCGTCGTCCATCCGGGCATCTTCAATCCCCGGTCACTCAGAAAAACATGCAAACTCATTGACTCTCGCAAAAACCGGCGCGCCTCCTTCGATGTCAAAGAACCAAGAAACCCTCGAATCATCAAAAACATATATACCGCACAAGCCGACATCCGAGGCCGACCAACAGCAAGATTCAGTTCCTCTGCAAGAAAATCCCGCTCCTCAATATTTATGCCCGGCAACGCGCGTGTTTGGTTCGCGTAGAATTTCCGATCCTCCTGTCGAAGTAGCTTCTTTTCTTTTGCGCGAATATCCAAATCCTTCTCGATGGCCGAAATGATTTCCGGCGCAAATCTTGACAACTCTTCCGCTTCCTGAAGAAAATCGCGAAAGTCAGTGTCCGGAGCAGATAAAAAAAGATTGCCCACGCTGAATCTTTGCTCTATGGTTCTTTCCGTCGCACATGCTATCATCATCAACTCCTTTAGTGATGTTAAGGGTTGAACGATAGCATGTTGCGACACATTCTGTCAAGCACTTTTTAAAATATTTTTGAATCTTTTTTGTGACTTTTTGTGACTTCTTGTGGCAATTCAATGCCTTTTCGAATAGGGTCTAGCTACTCCTACGGCCGCCCGACCGCAGTGCTTACACACAAGCGTAGCAGGCGGGCGGACAAGCCGCGCCACGATCAGACATGAGAAACCGCGGACATCCCCGACCTCAAAGTCCCGACTCTCCGGGAGGTCGGGAGTCGGGGCGGCCACAGAAGAAAGAAACGCAGATTGAATTCATGTGTCTGTTTCTTTCCTGTAGCCAGCCTCGATGAGCTACAGAAAACACGCCCCTGATTTCGTCACCGGTTCTTCCGTAGTGGCATGAGCGTCCTCGCTCGTGGTCCTGAACAAAAAAACAGAAAGCAGAAAAGAAGGACCACGAGCGGGGACGCTCGTGCCACGGGGGCAGCATGCGGTCCCTGAGGCAAAACCGGGGAGTCCGGACATCTTGCACCTGATCGCAGATGCGCCCTGCGAGAATTCTTCGGACTTGACTTCGCTGCGCGGTGGAACTATTTATTTCGAATAACAGAGGCGGACACAAAACATGAGCGGCATTCAAGTTCCGGACGAATTAACGGTGGAATTCGTAAACGCATGCCGGGAAGTCGAGCGGCTGGGCCTCGTCAGATGCAGCAGTGGGAACATGTCGCGCCGGATTGGAGACGGGCTGGCGCTGCTTACGGCAAGCGGGGCATGGCTGGGAAAAATGGAGCCAGGCTCTGTTTTAATATGCTCCATTGAGACGGGCGAATGCGTCAACGGCGTCAAGCCGACCTGCGAATCCGCTTTTCATCTCGGCATCCTGCGCGCCCGTCCCGAATGCAGCGTGGTTCTCCACCACCAGTCACCGTTCGCCACGGCCATCGCATGTGGCGATCCAGGCTCATACGACTTCAATGTGATTGTCGAAGTGCCGGTCTACATCGGAAAGCCGGCCATTGTCCCCTACTCTCCGCCCGGCTCGCGGGAGCTTGCGGACGGAATCGTCTCGGCAATGGAGAAACACGAGCTGGCAATTCTCCTCAATCACGGGCTCGTTACGGTTGGACGCAGCTATGACGACGCCATCCAAAAAGCGTGGTTCTTCGAACTGGCCTGCCAAATCCTGCTCTCGGGCGCACCGATAAACTCCCTTCCGGCCGAGGCTGTCGCACAACTTCAGAAGCTGAAGAAGGGCTGACACAGGTATTGCGATCCACCCTTGTTTCCCCTGAAAGAGAAGGATCGCAAGCGAGGACGCTTGCGCCACGCTGCCCAGAGACCATAAATACGCCACATATATCT
>CAYWJE010000200.1:0-3460 GCA_964458525.1 uncultured Verrucomicrobiota bacterium | reverse complement strand
GACAAAAGCTGGTATAAATGAGCTAGATTGCAGTGTTCTATTTCCATGATCCAGAGGTAGCGCGTGAACAAGGCTGTTGACATTCCGTCATTTTCCCGACGCGGTTCAGTGTGCGCGACCGGTTTCCTGTGCGGGCTTATTGTCTGCGCCTTCGCGCTGCCGCGCGCGGCGCATTCCGCCGAGCCGGTTCTGAGCTTTACGGGAAACGACAGCTATGTCCACGTCGGATCCCCGGCGCCCCTGCAAATACCGGGAGCGACACCCTTCGCAGTCGAGGGCTGGATGTTCCTCAACGCCTCTAAAACGCGGGATATGATCTACACCAAGTGCAACGACAGAAGTTCGGGTCCCTACACGTACATGTTCGGATCCAGCAATGCCGCCGGCTTCACCGCCTACACGGGTTCCGGCGGAACCCCGGCCAACACGTGGGTCGGCGTCGGGGCACCTATCCTTACCGGGCAATGGCGTCATATGGCATTCAGCTTCGACGGCGCGACCATGTCCTGCTACCTTGACGGCAACCTGCAGGGCGCCTTCGCGTTCAGCTTCACCAACAGCCCCACTTACACCGTCAAGCTCGGCGGGTATAACACATCAACCGATATCAACGGCATGATGAGCGACATCCGCGTGTGGGATCACGACCGCAGCGAGGCTGAGATACAGGCGAACATGAATCGGCGCCTGGACGGCACGGAAGCCGGGCTGCTCGCTTACTGGCAGCTTAACGAAGGATCGGGCTCGGTCAATTATGATATGACGGCGGGCAACAGCCACGGAACTAATTTCAACGCAACATGGATTTGGAACGAGGATTTAGATCTGGTGAATACCAATGTTGATTTCCTCCTCGCCTTCCCTTTTTCGGTCGCGAATATTCAGACTGGAAGCGAGGATTTCACCAACACGAATGAAGTTGACGTTCTGGACTTTCCGGTTCCGGATGGATACAACCTCTACCAGGTCACGGAATCAAGCAACTCTTCATCCATCAATCCAGCGGGCTGGATTTCGACGGCATCTCCCCCGGCGACGATGTCGTACACATTTCCCGCGTCAGATACGAATGCTTCCGTATATTCATGGTTCACAAATACTGTCGGACCGATTTCGCTGCGCCGCGCCTCTGATACAATCCGCTTCACGACAGTCAAGCCGGTGATATCAGCGCGCGCAGCACATAATCGAACGAAAATGCCCGGCAGCCCGGTGGTCGTAACAGTGGTGGAGATTGACACCGGCACGACAGGCGGAACAACCGGCGGGCAGGCGATTCCGATCCACGATATGCGGTTGAGCCTCCTGAGCGGACCGGACACAAACGCCACTCCGGACGAGACCTATATCACCGTTTCAGATATCGGCAGCTACCAGCTTGAGCTGATCGTCATGAATACGGCGGGAAACATCGCCACCTCTTCGGTCTGCAACCTTGAAGTCGTAGCCTATGCAGGCGATCCGTTCATATGGACCAGCAGCTCCGACTCTAACTGGCACAATGCGGCAAACTGGGATATCGGCGCTATTCCGACGGACGGTTCGGATGTGATCATCGGTTCCGGCGGCAAGGTTTCGCTGGAATCGCAAACTGCAGAGCTGTCCTCATTTGCCATCACCAACGCCACGCTTGATTTCAGGGTATGGGACACCTCGCTCCGCTCCGACACACTTGATATATATAATAACGGCAATTTGACCCACGTCTTCTGCGACACCAATGCGTTCGCATCCAACACGAACCGGGTCTACATCATTTGCTCGAACATCACGATCCATGCGGGCGGCAAGATTAATGTGAACGAGAAAGGTTTCACCTTCATGCAGGGTCCGGGAAAGCCCAGCGGCTCGGACCACGGCGCTGGATACGGCGGCAGGGGCGGCATAACCCTTATTGGAAGCCGTATCGCCGGAACAAACGGACTGATAACCGCCGACGGCGGATACTCATATTCCACCTGGGGATATCAACGAGGCTCGGGCGGCGGCGGACGTATAGCCATTCATTACAATCCCGCCGAACAAGCCATCCAGAATTCGATTTCCAGGCCCCGCCTCCGCATATGGGCGAATAACGGTTTCGACTCATCGCGCCTGAAACAGTCGTATCCAGGCACGATATGGATGACCGACAGCCAGGTTGCCCCGGAGCTGATCCGCGGCGGGGCCTGGTTCGGATTCAACACTTGGAGCACAACCAACCTCGTCGTGAGCAACGGATGGGCCATACTGCCGGATGCCCTGGCGCTCAATGTAGGGAACACGCTGCTGACCACGAATTCGGGAATATGCTTCCTGTCCGGCCGATACGACGCAACGCGCTACACAGCGCGCCTGTATTTCAGCAATGCGCCTTCATTGAATATCGGAAGCAATCTGTTCGTCGGCAGCCGCACCGATCTTACCATCAACAGCGCGCCGACGAATGGAATGTCGGGACAATGGGGCTCCATGGTGACCGTGAGCAACAGCCTGACGGTTGATTCACTTGGCAACCTTTTCATTTGCTCCGACCCCACCAATGGCGGAAGCGCGTTTTTCCAGGTGGGCGATCTCCTGGTCATGTCGAGCGGCAAGATCAACGCCGACGGCGCCGGTTACGCCGGCGGACTCGCAACCAACGGACACGGACTCGGCGGCGGGATGATAGGATTGACAAACTCCAGCAACAGCAGCGGGGGCGGCGGCGGCTACGGCGGACATGGCGGCCAGTACATGGCGCGCGGACTGGGCGGCACGAATTACGGCATCTACAAGAAGCCGACTGATCTTGGCAGCGGCGGCGGTGGACGCCTCGGCCTGACCACTGCCGGCGGGCCGGGCGGCGGCATGATCCGCATTAACGCTTATCAACAGATGATCATTGACGGCTCAATAACCGCCAACGGAAGCAATTCGCCGGCATCGAACGCAGGCGGCGGATCGGGCGGCGGCATCTATCTCACCTGCCGCAAGCTCGGCGGCGCCGGACAGGTCACTGCCAACGGCGGAAACGCTGGAACTCTCTCCGGCGCCGGGGGCGGCGGAAGAATAGCGATCTTGCGAAGCACCGCCTTGCCCGGAATGAACATCACGGCAACGGCGGTTTCCGGAGTCGGAACGAACCAGAACGACCTGGAGGACGGCACGGTCTACTGGAGCGTGAGAACGGGAATCAAGTTCCGGTTCCACTGATTCTCCGACATCAGGTTTCAGGGTTCAGTCCGGTCTCTGATGGTGTGCCGTTACATGTTGAACGCAGCTGAACACGCAGAAGCGGACTGCAGGACCTGCCTGCGGATGCTTCGCATCAAGCGATGCAGGCGGGCGGGCAGGCAACCCACAAGAGGTCGGGAAAGACCGGGCTATCGGATTACGATTACGGGCGACGATTACGGCGGACGATTTTCTTTCTCCTCGTAATCCGTAATCGCTCCCAAAGTAAGCCCCGGACTATCTGCCTGGCCCTGACAAGCTCAAA
>CAYWJE010000199.1:0-6709 GCA_964458525.1 uncultured Verrucomicrobiota bacterium | reverse complement strand
ACACACTTTTTCAGTGGCCGGTTATAAGTTCTCTCGCATTTAATATGAGCAAGAATATAACATCATACGACGGAAAATCAATCCCTGATTTTGGCGTTTCAGCTTGCCGTCGGCCGGGCGCGGGCTATAATGTGCCAACAAATCAGAAGAGGCAGGCATGTCGGACACGCAGAAACTTGAAGATACCGAAGATATCGAGACCATCGTGCTCTCGTTGCAGGGAACGGATGTTACCTCGCAGCGCACGACATTGTCGCAGAAGGCCGATGGTCCGATGGAGCTGGAGCTTGCCGAGCTGGTGAAGGATTACCGCGGAATACTGAGGAACCGCGCGATATCCTACCCGGTCGCCTACCAGTTCATAAAGGAGCTCGGCCACGGCAGGCAGGGGATTGTGTTCCTGGTCACCAGGCAGGGCGCGCGCGGCTGTTTCACCCATCACGCCATAAAACTGTTTGATCCCGGCATCTATTCGAGCCGGGCTGCCTACTGGACGGACATGGGGCGCATTGCCCGCCAGGTGTCCGTGATGCAGCCTATTAACAACAACAACATCGTCACCACGGATTTCTACGAAGAATGCTCCGGAATTGGGTACACCCACATGCAGGCGATTGACGGGGTTGATCTCCGGTTCTTTCTCGACAGCCGGCACCTCCAGATAGCACGGGCGCGCAGCACGGACGCAGAGTGGAAGCATTTCGCAAAGGTCATTTTCCGGATGGAGGGCGACAGGCTCGTCTTGCACACCGGCGCCGCCTTGCACATCGTCCGCAACGTTCTCCGCGGGCTCACGGCGCTGCACGATAACCGGTTCGTCCACGGTGACGTCAAGCCCACTAATATCATGATTGACGTTCAGGGCGATATTAAGCTGGTTGATTTCGGGCGGGCGGCGAGGATAGGTGAACAGGTCAACATACTGCTGGGCAGCCCGCTGTATATGGCTCCCGAGATTCACCGCCGCGAGCCGGGCCTGGTGCAGTCCGACCTGTTCAGCGTCGGGATGGTGATGCTCGAGTGCCTCAAGGGTTACCAGCTGATGGAATCTTCCGAGACGAATGAAGAAAAGCTCCTGGCCTCCAAGAATTCGCTTGCTGACCATCTGGAGGATTACCTGCCCGGCCACGCGGCTAAGTACGAGGGCCTTGTCCCCGTGCTGCGCCGTTTCGTGGCGGCGGGGATTGGTCAGCGTTTCGACAATGCAAAGGAGGCGGAGTCCGGCGCGTCGGGCCTTGCAACCATACGCCAGTTCCTGGCGGAGTTCGAGCGTGAGGCCGAATACGAACGCGAGCTCGAAGCCTACCTTCGCAAGCTGGTGGATCCCGAGACGGGCGCGCTCAATCCGCACTTCGCTTCAGACAACATAACCGCCGTGATCATTCCGTGACGCCTCGTTCGAGTTCCGCGTAGCGCGGCAGCATCTTTGTGTAGACCTCGTGCGCCTTCTTGTCCGGCGAGGCGGCCTGGACGAAAGGCTCCGCGAGCCTGATCGATTCCGAGAAGCTGACGAACTGTCCGGCCTGCCTGCAGCGCCAGCCGTGAAGCGCGCGAAGCGCGGCGCCCAGCGATGCGGAATTCGCCTGCGAGCATGTATGGACAGGCGTTCCGAAGACATCCGCCATGACCTGCAAAAGGCTCCTGTTCACCGAGGCCCCGCCGGTGGCCAGCACTGTCCGGGGCGTAAGTCCTATGTTGGCTCCGTGGAGGCGCATTGACAGGAACTGCCCTTCGACGACGGCCCGGATGTTCTCGTCGCCGGTGAATACGGAAGTCTCGTCTCCGGGTCCGAACCTGTGAATGCCCGGGGAGAGAACGGGCGGCGTTATTTCCGGTTCCCTGAAATAGAAGCCGATCCTTCCGCCGTTGCCAGGACTCGTCCGCTTAAGTGCGTTTTCGAATTCTGTCCATGAGCCGCCGGCCGATTCGTCGCGCACCGCTTCCCGCGTGAGAGATCCGTTCTTGATGCACATCAGCGCCATGTAGCCGTCCGGGTTTATCGGGTTGCCGAAGATATGTCCCTCGGTAGCCGACGGCCTGGGTTCGGACAGGGCTCCGAAAAGCGTATCGCTGGTTCCGAGGCTCACCGCTATCTCGCCGGACTTCTCGAGGCGCAGTGCGGCAAGGCTGTTCGGGTTGTCGCCGGAAAAGGCAATGACGACGCAATCCTTCGAGAACCTGTGGCGCTCGACATGGTAACGACTGACCATTCCGATGACGGAATGAGACGGCGTTATTTCGCCGAGCTTTGCCTCAAGGTCCGGGGCGGTGCACGCCAGGGCGCGGGCGTCCCAGCGTTTTGACCGTATGTCCATCAGGTTCATTCCGGCCCCGTCGCCCGGCTCAATCGGCGCGTAGCCGCCGATCATGAGCGAGGCCATGAAGGAGCTGACCAGAGCAATACGCTCCGTGTCGCGGTACGCATCAGGGCGTTCCTGCGCGATCCTGGCCACCTGGTTCCCAGTGAATCTTTCGTAGGAGCGGGATCCGGTCAGCTCGGCCATTGCCTGCGCCCCGCCGATCGCCGCGTCCCTCTCGCGGCATTGCTTTGTGGTGCTGGAATCCATCCATATGGGCGATTCCTCGATGGTGAAGATGCCGCCAAGCTGCTCGCACAGCGAAAGGCGTGAATCGAGCGAGGCAAGTTTGTCCGCCGTGCCGGGACGGAGGTAGACGCTCCCGTGCTGCTGGCCGGATCCGGAAATCGCGGCGATCGCGTCAAGCCGGACGCTGTTGTCGCGCAGTCGCGCCAGGAGCAGGTCGAGAGCGGCCACCCACATTATCGGGGGGGAGGTGACCGTGAGCCCGTCTTCATGTTGATGCGCGCCGCCCCTGGTCTTGAACTCGGGCAGGTCGGAATCGAAATTCACTCCTGTCTCGAAAACCACGCGGCTGTTCTTATCCACTATTGTTGCTTTTAAACCCTGCGTGCTCGAATCGAGTCCGAGAAAGAGCGACTGAGATTTGTGTGACGTTTTCATAATGTTTCTCCATGTCCTGCCTGGTCGTTTTTTCTTCCGTCATCCCGTAACCGGGTTTTCTTTATTGATACTTTTTCTGGTATTATCCCGGCCCGCGTGTTAAAGTCCATCGAAATTTTTACAACAAGGAGAACGACTATGATGACGGGTAAATATATCAGGCTGGAAAGAATTATCAACAGGCAGACGGGTAAAACGGTGATCGTTCCGATGGACCACGGCGTTACGGTCGGCCCCATACAGGGTCTTGAGGATATGAAGACCACGGTTGACAGCGTTGTTGACGGCGGCGCGAACGCCATAATCGTTCACAAGGGAATCGTGAAGGCCGGACACCGGCAGTCGGGCCGGGATGTGGGCCTCATAGTGCACCTTTCCGGTAGCACGAGCATGTCGCCCGATCCGTCCAACAAGGTTGCGGTGTGCACGGTGGCGGAGGCCATTAAACTGGGCGCGGACGGTGTCTCCATCCACGTGAATCTGGGCGCTCCGAACGACGGCGCCATGCTCGCCCACTTTGGAGATATATCGAGGGAATGCATGGAATGGGGTATGCCGCTCGTGGCGATGATATACACACGGGGCGCCAAGATCAAGAGCGAGTTCGACGTGCAGTTCGTTAAGCACGCTGCGCGCGTTGGCGCGGAGCTTGGCGCGGATATTGTGAAGGTGAACTACACCGGCAGCATCGAGAGTTTCGCGGAAGTGACTTCAGGCTGTCCTGTTCCTGTTGTAATTGCCGGCGGCGAGAAGCTGGAATCGGACATGGATATCCTGATAATGGTGGAGTCCGCGATGAAGGCCGGGGCCGCCGGAGTGTCGATTGGCAGGAACGCGTTCCAACATCCGACGCCTTCCCTCATCGTGTCGGCGATCTGCCACATAGTGAACGAATCAATGCCGGCGAAGGAGGCAGAGCGCTTGCTGAAGGAGGGTAAGTGAAACAGGTATGGATCCAGATAATTCCGTGGGACAAGCAGCTCGCCGTCGCGGCAATCGAGAGCGGAGCTGATGCTGTGCTGCTCGACAAGGGCGCCGCCGGAAAGATCAGGGAGCTGGGCCGCATGACGGTCGTCGCAGAGGACGGTGATCTCGTGCTCGGCAAGGACGTGATCGAGTTTGAAATCCGGGGCAAGGACGATGAGAAGAGGGCCGCCGCGTTCCAGCGCGACGCTGTGCTGCTGCTTCGTATGAAGAACTGGACCGTGATCCCGATAGAGAACCTCCTCGCGCAACGTGGCCGGCTGATGGCCGAGGTGCGCACGGTTGACGAGGCTAAGACGATGATAGGGATTCTGGAAAAGGGCGTGGATGGGGTCGTGGTGAAGAACGGTGATCCGGGACAGGTCCGCAAGATCGTGGAGCTGGTGCACGGGGTAGCGCCGGAGGTCGAGCTGCTGACTGCGCGGGTGACACGGGTTGAGCCCAGCGGGATGGGCGACCGCGTTTGCATAGACACCTGCTCGAACATGGCCGTGGGGCAGGGGATGCTGGTCGGCAACACGAGTAGCGCGTTCTTCCTCGTGCATTCGGAAAGCCTGGAGAATCCTTATGTCGCGGCACGGCCGTTCCGCGTGAACGCCAGCGCCGTGCATGCCTATGTTCTTAAGCCCGGCAACGCAACTTCCTACCTCTCCGACCTGCGAGTCGGGGACGAGGTGCTTGTCGTGGATGCCGGGGGCAAGACGCGCACCGCGCACATCGGACGCTGTAAGGTGGAATCGCGCCCCATGGTACTGGTCTTTGCCGACGTGAACGGCAGGGAAATTTCCATCTACCTCCAGAATGCCGAGACCATTAACCTGGTGCGGCCCGGCGGAAAACCGGTGTCCGTGGCGCAGCTCAAGCCGGGCGATGAGGTGCTCGTTCACCTGGAGGCTGGCGGTCGCCATTTCGGCATGAAGATAGACGAGACACTGATCGAGCGCTGATCTCCACGGGTCTTGTGTCTTTGTTGCTTCATGGTAACTGCTCAGCTTGCGTGTAATTTGACGGCCGCACAAGGCTGTACGGCCCTACCAGGAATTCAAAAGGTAGGGCGGGACAGCCTGTCCCGCCGATCTCTGATATGTAATTTGACGGCCGCACAAGGCTGTACGGCCCTACCAGGAATTTAAAAGGTAGGGCGGGACAGCCTGTCCCGCCGATCTCTGATATGTAATTTGACGGCCGCACAAGGCTGTACGGCCCTACCAGGAATTTAAAAGGTAGGGCGGGACAGCCTGTCCCGCCGATCTCTGATGTGAGCAGATGAGTAGTTTTCGTTGTTTCATGAAACCCCGTCACTGATTCATGCAATGGAAAAGACGGATATCGTGATAATAGGCGCCGGGGTGGTCGGGCTGGCCATTGCCCGGCAGCTCTCGACCCGGAACAGGGAGATACTCCTTCTCGAGCGTCACGACGGATTCGGACGCGAGGCATCGTCCCGCAACAGCGAGGTGATCCACGCCGGAATCTACTATCCCGCCGGTTCGCTCAAGGCGCAGTTGTGCGTTGAGGGCAATGCCCTGATGTGCGAGCTGTGCGCCGGGCACGGCATTCCCCATGCCGTGCCGGGGAAGATCATCGTGGCGAACGGCGCTGAGGAAATACACAAGCTGGAACAGCTCCTTGAGCAGGGCCGGCGAAACGGCGTACAGGGCCTGCGGCTCATGACTAAGGCCGAGGTGCTGGACATGGAGCCGGATATTGTGGCGGAGGCCGGGCTCTGGAGCCCGACTACCGGCATTATGGATTCCCACTCGGTGATGAACAGCTTCGCGCGGTCCGCGTCCGACGCGGGTGTCACGATAGCATATGGCTGCGAAATGATCGGGGTGGAGAAGACGGCCGACGGTTTTCTCGTCCGCGCCCGCGACACTGATGGCGAAACGCTCGATATCGGCTGCGAGGCGCTGGTAAATGCCGCAGGACTGGAATCCGGATCAATCGCGGCAATGGCTGGGATTGATATTGACGCGGCGGGCTACCGCATTCATCCCTGCAAGGGCGAATATTTTGCCGTGGCCGATCGGCATCGCGGGAAGATCAGGCACCTTGTCTACCCGCCGCCCACGGCCATAAGCCTCGGCGTACACAGCGTGCTTAAGCTCGATGGCGGCCTGAAGCTGGGCCCGAATGCCTTCTACGTGGATTCGATGAACTATGACGTGGATCCCGGTCACCAGCGCGCGTTCTTCGAGAGCGCGAGGAAATACCTGCCGTTCATTGAATACGATGATCTTCAGCCGGACATGGCCGGAATCCGCGCCAAGCTGCAGGCCCCGGATGACCCATTCCGAGATTTCGTGATCGCCGAGGAATCGGACAGCGGCTTGCCGGGCTTGATCAACCTCATAGGACTCGAATCCCCGGCGCTGACCGCTTCGATAGCAATAGCCAGGCGGGTCGCGGAAATGGTCGGCTGACGGAGACCGCCTTTCATTATCCCGAGAGGGTTGTAGCACGTCGGAGATTCCCGGGGTGAATGGGTCAATGATCGAGCGCGGCCGCATCGCAAGGCAGGGGGCGGAGCGCATGGTGGACGGCAGACTTTCCGCATCCTCTGCTCCTGCGGCCCCGCTTCTTGTCAAGCGTTTAAACCCGGATTGTGCGATTGGTAAGTATGCCGCAGATGAAGAAAAGAGGAATGCACGTGAAAACTCAATCGTCAAGGGGTTTGTCCGAAATCTCGGCATGGTTCAAAACAGGGTTACAATTTCCGGAAGGCTGGGCAATGTGGCACG
>CAYWJE010000198.1:0-6724 GCA_964458525.1 uncultured Verrucomicrobiota bacterium | reverse complement strand
TCAGTCGGATTTGTTTGACTCATTTACTCAAACAATCGAAGTTTAAGGAGCTAAGGCCGGCTCATCCTTCTTCATTCCTCGCCGTACTCGAGAATATGCAGCGCCCGGAGCGATGGCACGTAGATCCGGCCGTCATGGGCGGGACCGATTGTCCACTGCCAGTCGTCGTGGCCGCGGGCGACCAGGTGTTTCTTCGCCAGGAAGCGCGGATGCTCCGGATCGGAGATGTCGAAACACTCTACCTGCATGTACTTACAGACAAATAACAGGTTGCGCGATTCGTCAATCTCCATGTTCGTGTTGAAGCACGCCCATGCCCAGAACCCGCCGCTCTTCGATTCCACCCATCCTATCGTCCTGGGTGCGGACGGATTTCTCAGGTCAAGCACCAGCAGCCGCGTGTTGCCCCTCGTCTCCCTCGACGTGACATATCCGAAGCCCGCGCCGCTCACCGCGATATGCGCAAGGAGATTCGGGTCGTCAGGACTGAACCCGCTCAAATCCAGCTCGGCCTTGACGGCCGGGCCCGACGGGTCCCGCGCGTCCATGATGACGAGCCTTGAGCCTTCTCCGATCGCGTAGACAAGCCCCTTCCGCACCGCCATGCCGAGCGGCTTGAATCCGGATGGAAGGGCTGACAATCCGGCCAGGCTCGGCGATGCGGGATTCTTGACATCGAATACGGCAAGGCGCAGATCGGTGAGCGCATAGAGCGTGTCGCCCTCAACATGCAGACGGAACATTCGATCTTTGTCCGATTCCAGGAGGAACCCGACGTGGGTCATGTTCGCCGGATCGCTCGCGTCGAGAATCTGGAGCCTGCTCTTTCCGACATAGACGATGCTGTCCTTGCCCGATATGAAATCGGCCCGGCTCGGATTGGAATAACGGACCCAGGCGCCATCGTGAAAACTGCCCAGTATTTTCGGCGCCGCCGGGTCGGAGACATCAATCGAGTAGATCGTTCCGCCGAACGTGACCCAGAGGAAAGCGATCTTTCGGGCCATGTCCACGTAGACTCCGCTGCCCTCTCCGGCGGTAGGCGCTGCTCCAACTGGTTCCGGCGCGCCCGGATCAGAGAGGTCGAAAATGCGCGTGCCGTAGTTGTAGTCGTTCACGTAGGCATGGCCGTCCGCTATGGTGAGATAGCCATAAGCCGAAGGAACCTTCTCGGTGAAGGAGTGGCGCGGCTGAAGGACGCCCGGTTTCAGTTCGTAGACGAACCAGCGGCTTGCCATGTTGCCCGAATCATCGTAGGTGATGGAATACTGGCCGGGTCCGCCCTTGCCGTCGAGCAGATAGAGAAAGCCGGCGTGGAACTCAAAAATGAGCCTGGTCCCGCAGCGGGCGGGCACGGATAAGGAAGCGAATTTTTCCGGCGCCGCGCCGGTGAAATCGTATGAATAAATCCATGCCTCGCGCGGGTCCTTTCCGCCCTCGCCCGCGAAAAGGAGGCATAGCATGTCCTCCGAGGCCGCGACAAGCGACACCTGATCGAAAAGCGGGGCGTCGGGTTCGTCATCGAGACCGGGCGCTGAGACGGCGGCATCGAGAGCGAGGGACGGCTCGCCCGCTTGATGGCCTGGGTTTGGAGGGAGAGTCTGCTCCGTATCCACCCGGAGCAGCTCCGTCAGTGCAGGCTTCGCTGGTGTTGAGAAATCAACCGTGTAAAGCCGGTTTTCCTTCAGCCTGTTATCGCTCTGGAAGACTGCCTTCCCTGGCGCCGGAAAGAACACCGAGCCCTGCCTGATAAGCTCGTTCAAATCGGAGCGCGGCAGGCTTACCTCTCCGGTCTTCTTCGGGGCGGCCGGATCGGACAGGTCGAGGAAGATCATGCGCGCATCGGCCACGGTTGCCATCACTCCGGCGCTCTCATCCACTTGCCTGATCGTGCCCAGTGTGCCCCTGTCGAAGGAAAGACGCTTCTGAAGATAGAAGACGTGTCCGTTGACCTCGTCCTTCGATGCCGGCTCGGACACGTCCGCCGCGAAAGTGCCGCCCCTGCTGTTATGATAATAGGCGAGATTCTTGAAGAAGACGGGCGAATAGGAAAAATGGGGGCTTACGATATATCCGGCCACTTTCGGACTGCGCCTGTCGGAGACATCGAGTATTGTGAAGTCTCCTTCCCCCGGCGGAAGGAAGAGGAGTTCTCCCCTTGGAACACCGGGCCCGTTGCCGGGCACCCCGAACCCCACGAAAGCGCTGCCGGCCTCCTTCAGAACCAGCTCCTGTTTCGCCTCGTCCGCCAGCGAGCAGGCGGCGGCCAGCATGATTCCGATAAGCAGTATTCTCATTCTGCTGTCTCCTGGTCCCGCGGGCGCTTGCACGGGCTCGCTATTTCCTTTAAGGCGCCATGTCGAGCGGGGCCGCCCCGCCGCAGAACACCCCCGCGACGGCGGCGGTCATCAGGCAGGCTAGAGTGGCGCCCGCCAGCGCGCGCCATGCCACGCCTGCAAGCTCCCTGGTGCGGCCGGGGACGAGAGCGGATATGCCGCCCACGAAGATGGCCATTGATGCCATGTGCGCGAAGCCGCACAGGGCATAGCTGGCGAGCACCGCGCTGCGCGGATCGCTGAAACGCTGTTCCCGGATCAGCTCGGCGAGTTTCATGTATGCCGGAACTTCGGTCAGGATGGTCCGCTGTCCGAGCAGGCAGGCGACCTCGTAGGCGTCGGCCGGCGCCACTCCTATCGCCAGGGCGAAAGGGTAATAAACAAAGCCGAGCAAATTCTCCAGCCGGGTAGCCACAGGCCGGCCAACGAGCGCGCCGAGCTCCGTGCCCGCCCAGCCAAGAATCATGTTGGCGAGCTCCACGAGGCTCAGGAAGGCGAGGAGCATGACGATGATCCCCAGCAGGAGCCGCCCGCCCGCCTGTGCCCCGTTGACCGCCGCCTCCATCAGGGTTCCCTCTCGCTCGTAGTGCGGCTCCACCTTCAAGCCCCGCGTTTCAGGCTGCTCCGATTCCGGCAGCAGGAGCTTGGACATCACGATCGCCGCCGGCGCCGATAGAATCGAGGCGGAAACAAGGTGCCCCGCGATTCCGGGAAATACCGGCTTAAGTATCTGCACATAGGCAACCAGCATGCTCGAAGCTATCGTAGCCATACCGGCCGTGAGAACCGTGCAGAGTTCCGAGCGGGTCATTTTCTTGAGAAACGGAAGAACGGTGGTTGCGGATTCTATTCCCACGAAGATATTGCTCGCGGCGCAGAGCGATTCCGCTCCGCTAATGTTCATCAGGCGCGTGAAGAACCGCGCGCACGCCTTCACAATCAAGGGCATGATCCCTATGAAGTAGAGAATCTGCATCAGGGTTGTCATGAAAACCACGGTCGGAAGCGCGTGGATGGCGAGGATGAACCCCAGTGAGCCGGGCGCGCCGGGCGGAATTGCGAGCGGGCCGAAGCAGAAAGCTATGCCGGCCGATGACGCGTTGAGCAGCTTGACCACCGCGCCGCTGAACTTGAGGAACACCCACGCCCCGGCGGGCGACAGGAAAAGAAACGCGGCAAATACCGCCTGAATCGCCGTGCCGCATGCCGCCAGTTTCAAGCTGATCAGCCGGCGGTTGGTCGAGAATATGGCCGCAATGGCCATCAGCGCGAAAACGCCGAAAAAGCTGACGATGTTTCCGGACATGCTCCTCCAAGATTGATCAACCCTTTGCGAGGATTTTTAAGGCCGTTTTCACGGATGCGTTCTCGTGAACGAGCGCGGAGATGGCGCGGACCATTCTCGCCGGGTGCCTGTGCCCGAACGCGTTTCGTCCCACGGCCACTCCGCTTGCGCCCACATCCACCGCCTCGCGCACCATCTTGAAGATGGCAGCTTCATCCTTGACCTTCTCGCCGCCGGCGATCACCACGGGGATGGGGCAGCCGGCAACGACCTTCTTGAAGCTCTCCGCGGAGCCCGTGTACATGACCTTCACGATGTCGGCGCCAAGCTCTGCCGCTATGCGCGCGGCGTGCTTGATGCCTTCGGGGTCGGTTTCCGACTTGAATTTCTTTCCGCGCGTGTACATCATCGCCAGCAGCGGCATGCCCCAATCAATGCACTTCACCGAGACCTCGCCGAGATCCTTCAGCATCTCGGCCTCGTTCTCCGCGCCGATGTTGATGTGTACGCTGACGGCATCAGCGCCGAACCGGAGCGCGTTCTCCACGCTGTTCACGAGCACCTTGGCATTGGGGTCGGGGCTCCACAGCGTGCTGCCGGACAGGTGGAGAATCAATCCCACGTCCTTTCCGTGCCGGCGGTGCCCGTGGAGAGGCAGGCCCAGGTGTCCGAGCACCGCATTGGCGCCGCCTTCCGCTACGGCGTTGACCATGTCCCTCATGTCTTCAATGCCCTGAATCGGCCCTACGGTAACGCCGTGGTCCATCGGTACGATCACGGTTCGCACTGTGTCGCGGTTGATGATTCTCTCCATTCTGATGACCTTGCCGTTCATGGAATAATTCCTCCTTTTATAAAATCTCAAATCCGGACCATATTGTCACATTCCCTTTGGAAAGCCAAGTGCAGAAGATTTGCCCGTTTCGTCAATCGCAGGCCAGTTCCCGAAAGAGGGCGTCAGCTTTCATCTCTTCGCGTATACCGAAGCGGGTGAGTGTGAAATCATATCTCACGGGGTCATTGGGGACAATCGAACGGAAGGCCCGCGTTATTTCCAGCGCCATCATGGCATCCGGCGATGTTCTCTTCGTGAGGCCGAGCCCGCGCGCGATGCGGGCCATATGTGTATCAAGCGGTACGATGAGCTTGCTGCGGGGCACGTCCACCCATCCGCCCGGGTCCACCGCGTCCTTCCGAACCATCCATCGCAGAAAAAGATGCAGGCGCTTGCAGGCGCTGCCTTTGGCCGGACAGGGCAAGAGGCTGCTGTGTCGGCCGATATCCCCTCCGCGCAGGCTTTCGACGAAGCGGGGCAGGGCCGTGCGCACGTCCTCATCTTCGTGTGCCAAGGCTGAGATGAAGAGCTCGTTCAGTGAACCGTGTTCCCGAACGGCTCCGGCGATTCCGGAAAGGAAGGCTATGAGCTCAGGCCCGGTGGTGAATCGGTGGCTGAACCCGGCAAACGAGCGCTCGAGGCGTCCGCGCGTCACGCTCAAAAGAAACGCGCGCGGCGAGGAGCCCATTGAGACGAGGACGGTTTCGACGCTCCTGATGATCTGCGCCACGCGCCCGTAAGCCAGAGAGGCGGCGATGAGCGCGGCGATTTCCCTGTCCTGCACCGCCGGATAGCGGTACAGACACTGCAGAGGATCGGGCGAAACATACCCGCGTTTATTGTAGCGCCGGTAGAGCCGCTCCAACTTTGCCTTGGTGATGATCAAGCCGTTCAGTCCTGTGGCGAGAACTGGTCCTTGCCCACGCCGCATTCGGGGCATACCCAGTCATCGGGCAGGTCTTCAAAAGAAGTGTTCGGCGCGATACCATTGTCCGGGTCGCCCTTTGCGGGGTCGTACACATAACCGCACACGTCGCAAACGTATTTTTTCATTTTCTTTCTCCAGTTTTCAGCTTCTCACTGAGCCGGCTCACGTGTTTCATCTCCTCCCTGATCACAGCATCCACCTTGTCCGCTCCGAACTTTGCGGGAACGATCTCCCGCAGACCCAGGTAGAACATCACGGAATCCTTTTCGAGCCCAATGGCCGTCCTGATGATCTCGGGCAGGGTCTCGGAGCCCTTGAGCAGGGCGGCCGGCTCCGCGCGCACGTCGAATACGCTGCCGTCGGCCATCGCCTTCAGGTAGAGAGCCGCCTCGCCGTCGGGATCAAAAGCAGTTGGGCCGCTTATCGCTCCGTTAAGCCCTTCGCGCATCTTCTGGAACAGGGCGAGGTGTTCATCCTCCTGTTCGGCGAGGTCCAGCAGAAAAACCTGCTCCCCCGGGTTGGTCTCCGCCGCCTTCCGGTAGAATGCGGCACCGTTGCGCTCTATCCGGGCGGCCATTTCCAGAATCTCGTCCGCATTGAACACGATACTCATCGTCGCCTCCGTTTCCGCTACCAGTTCTCGCCGAGCACTTCGAAATAGCCCTGCGGGTGACGGCAGGCCGGGCACACTTCGGGCGCGCCGCCGCCGCTGTGCAGGTATCCGCAGTTGCGGCAGCGCCACACGATCACCTTGTCCTTCTTGAAAACCTTGCAGGTTTCGATGTTTTTAGCCAGGTCCAGGTATCTCTTCTCGTGCTGTTTCTCAGCGACTGCTATGGCCTCGAAGGTGTCGGCGATGTCGCGGAAGCCCTCGTCGCGTGCGATCTTGGCGAAGGACGGATACATCTCGGACCACTCGTGGTGTTCGCCCGCCGCCGCCGCCTTGAGATTCTCTGCCGCCGTACCGATTGTGCTGGCAGGGAATGATCCCGTGATCTCCACCTCCCCGCCCTGCATGAGCTTGAACAGCCGCTTGGCGTGTTCCTTCTCCTGGTTCGCGGTCTCCTCGAAGATGTCCGATATCTGGATGAATCCTTCTTTCTTTGCGGCGCTGGCGAAGTAGGTGTACCTGTTCCGTGCCTGTGATTCGCCCGCGAAGGCAGCCATCAGGTTCGTCTCGGTCTTTGATCCTTTAAGCTTCATGAATTTATCCTCCATTCGTGGTTCGTTTTGTCTAGTCGGGCCCCGGAAAGGCGGGTCCGGCGGGAAAAGTATGCTTCCTCTCCAAGGATAACCTTCGCTTCGCTCGGTTGCCTTTCGGAAAAGAATTTTTTGCCACG
>CAYWJE010000197.1:0-6755 GCA_964458525.1 uncultured Verrucomicrobiota bacterium | reverse complement strand
AACTTTCTTCGGAAATCTTCAATTATTTTATCCGGAATCCGCTAAACTGTTACCGACACCCTTGGGGAGCATTGGGGACGCGTCTGAATTTTCAACAAATGGAACTGCTGTCAAATAGCATTTGCAGAACAAATGGAACTGCTGTCAAATAGCATTTGCAGGAGGCCTGCCCGCCCCAGGCCGCGCGAGGGGAACGCCGGAGGCCGGTCGGTTTCCCCGTCGCTGACGCTCTGGCCAGACCTGCCCTGAACATAAGGTGTCGTTATACGTTCGTTCGTCCGCAAGCGGCTTCACACGTCGCGCGCCCTTCGGGATCGGGGCTGCGGTGTGGTGGCTCCTCGTCCCTCGTCCCGACCTCTGTCGCGAGGCGGCAGAGTCGGGGTTGCCTTATGTTTCCTCCGGCGTTCCCCTCGCGCGGCCTTCCCCCTTCCCCAGAAAGACTCAGGAAACCGCCCGGCAATTCATTTGGAGCATTCCTGTTGGCCCCGCAATCCGCTTCCTGGTTTTGTTTTCCCCAAGCAAATCATTTGCCGTAACATTGAGCGCCGTTGCAAGCTTAATAATCTGTTCGGCAGTAATCGCCACATCATGCTGTTCCCACAAAGCATAAGATGGCTGTGAAATGCCCAGCTTAGCGGTAACCTGGCGCTGGGATAACCCGGCAGCTACACGCAACGATGCAAGTCTGAGGGCAAAATCAGTTTTGCTTGATTTAGTAGGTCTTCCTGTTTTCATGCCGTCATCTGATTTTCTTGCTTGTTATGGCCGTGGCGGCAGGATAAAGTATCGGAGACGTGATTGTTCAGCCGATCCCTTTAGATCAGCTATGGAGATGCAAAAATGAAACAGAAGCTCATATTGGTAATCGCCATTCTGGCGGGACTTATCGCCTTCGGTCTGACCGTTAAATACCTGCAGAGAGAAAGGGAGAGGATTCTCGAACAGGCCAAGCGCATCGAGGTGGTCGTTGCGGCCGCCGACCTGCCTGCCGGCTCGGTGATCAAACAGACAGATCTCGCAAAGAAGATGGTCTTCCAGCGGAGCGTTGGAACGAGGGTCATTATGCCGGAATCTGTCCGCGAGATTTACGGAAAGAAACTGCTTTTCAACATCAACCGCGGCGACCCCGTCCAGTGGTCGGATGTTGACGTGCCGTTCAGGGGCGAGGTGGGGCTGGCCGAGACGATAGTGTCCGGGATGCGCGCAATCTCCATCTCCGTTGACGCCATATCGTCGGTCAGTAGCATGGTGAAGCCGAACGACCGCGTTGACGTGCTCGGCACCTTCTCGTTTCCCTCGGCATCTGTAACCGGCGAGATGGAAACGGTCACGCTCACAGTTCTCCAGGATGTAACAGTTCTCGCCACTGGCCAGAAAATGGCGCAGCGCGCCTCCTATCTCCTGACGGAGCGCGCCGACAGGTCGCCACGCGGGTACAGCACCATTACCTTCGAGGTAACACCCCGCGAAGCCGAGCTGCTGGTTTTCGCGCAGACGGTTCGCGGGCGCCTGTACCTGTCGCTTCGCAACCCGGCCGATGTTTCCTTCATCAGCGAAATGCCGCACATCAATTTTGATCATCTCCAGAACAAGCTGCCGGAGCTTAACCTGATACGCCAGCGCGACATACGGCATAAGAAGGATCTGTGAAGATGAACGATGCCATCACACTGGAAATCCGCCAACCTGGCTGCGAGCCGCAGGTCCACGAGATCCGGCCCGGCGTCTACCCCGTCGGTTCCGAGAACGGCAACAAGATCGTTGTTCCGGACAGCGACGTGGAAAAGCGGCACGCCATCCTGATATTGAAAGAGGATGGCTTCTCCATCGAGGATCTGAACAGCCGGAAAGGATCGTTTCTGGAGGAGAGCCGAATACACGGACGAATTGCCTTCCGGCCTGGCCAGAAGATACGCCTGGGCTCCTGTGTCCTCATCGTGAAGGGCGGTCATGAACCGCCCGCGCTTGAGAATAAGCCCGAACTGCCGCCCCCGCTGCGCCAGAGAATCGAATCGGCTGCCGCCACTCAGGATGGCCTGAGGCAGGAGCAGAAGCGTCAGATCAAGAAACAGATACACAAGGAGCTCCTGGAGCGGCTTGATATCAAGCGCCTGACGGCGGCGCACGTGAAGGAGGAGGATCTTCATCAGCGCGCGCTGCAGATGATCGGGGAGATAGTGAAGGACGTTGTCAATAGACTTCCCGCGTGGCTGTCGCCAGACGCTCTGATCAAGGAGATTTACGACGAAACCGTCGGCCTTGGACCGCTTGAGGACCTGCTGGCCGACCCGGAAATCACGGAAATCATGGTTAATCGCAATGACCAGATCTATATAGAGAAAAGGGGCAGGCTGGTTCCTTGCGACAGGGTTTTCATGGACGACAGCTCCGTTCTGGCGATAATAGAGAGGATCGTCGCCCCGATCGGAAGAAGGATTGACGAGAGCCAGCCGTACGTGGATGCCCGCCTGAAGGACGGATCCCGAGTGAACGCGATCATCCCGCCGCTGGCTTTGAACGGGCCGTGCATTACGATTAGGAAATTCTCGAAGGAGCCGCTTACCGTCGAGAACCTTATAGGCTTCAATTCGATGAGCCCGGGAATGGCCGAGTTTTTCCGGATATGTGTGATGTTGCGCAAGAATATCGTGGTGTCCGGAGGAACCGGCTCAGGAAAGACCACTTTTCTGAACGTAATGAGTTCTTTTATACCGCCAGAGGACCGGATAGTCACCATAGAGGACTCGGCGGAGCTGCGGCTCACCCAGTCGCATGTGGTGCGGCTGGAATCAAGGCCGCCGAATATCGAGGGGCGCGGCGCGATCACCATACGTGACCTGCTCAGGAACGCCCTGCGCATGAGGCCCGACAGGCTGATCATAGGGGAGTGCCGCGGTGGCGAGTCGCTCGACATGCTCCAGGCGATGAACACCGGCCACGACGGATCGCTGACCACCGTTCACGCCAATTCCCCGCGCGACGTGATAGCGCGCCTTGAAACGATGGTGCTGATGTCGGGCGTGGACCTGCCGGCGCGCGCAATTCGCGAACAGATAGCCTCGGCGGTTCACCTGATCATACATACGGCCAGGCTTAGCGATGGCAGCAGGAAGGTCACCTGGGTCAGCGAGGTTTCCGGCCTGGAGGGAGACCGCATTACGATGCAGGATATTTTCAGCTTTGTCCAGACGGGCATAAACGAGAATGAAAAGGTGGAGGGCTATTTCACGGCGTCCGGATCCGTTCCGACTTTCCTGGAACAGATAAAGACCCGCGGGCTCTCGATTGACATGGGAATGTTCGAGCCGAGATAATGGAACAGGCAACGTCAAATTTGATGTTCTGGATAATTCCAACGCTCTACATGGCGTGTTTTGCCGGCCTTTGTTATTCCTTTCTGCGTGCCCTGCACGCCGGCGCCGAGTCATACTCGAACACCTACACCGAGCAGACCTCGCGGCAGTTCGAGGACATATTCCTCTTCATTCCGCCGCGGCGCATCCTGGAGATAGCGTGGACCTCGGCGATAGCGGTCTTCGTGGTTTTTTTCTTTCTCACCGGCAATTTCCAGTCGCTCGGCGGGTTCGCGAGGGGGATGGTCATAGGTGGATTGATGGGAACTGCCGCGCTTGCCCTGCCGAAACGGGTGCTGGCCTTCATGAAGAACAAGCGGCTACAGAGATTCAACGACCAGCTCGTGGATGCGCTGATGACCATGAGCAACGCGCTCCGATCGGGATCGAGCATTCTTCAGGCGTTCGAGCATATTGTCCGGCAGAACCTGAACCCGATTTCCCTCGAATTCGGGCATTTCCTCCAACAGACGCGCGTCGGAGTCAAGTTCGAGGAAGCTCTCTCCAATCTCGACAAGCGTGTCAACAGCGAGGATCTGACGCTGATGATTGCGGCCATCGAGATAGCGCGCCAGACCGGCGGCAATCTGACCGAGGTTTTCGAGCGGATCTCCGGGACCATCCGCGAGCGGATTCGGATACAGGGCCGCATCCAAATGTTGACCGCGCAGGGCAGGATGCAGGGCATAGTGGTGGGCGCGATGCCGATACTGCTTGGCCTGGCCATGTTCGGGCTCGATCCCTCAATGATGGTTTCATTCTTAAAATCCGTTCCGGGCATGATGACCATTGGGGCAGTGGGCGTTCTCGAGATCATCGGGATGCTGCTTATCCGCAGGATCATAACCATTGACATTTGAGCCATGGTAACTGGGGAGGAGCCATGTTAGTTGAATACGAAAAATTTATCCCGTACGTGCTTGCCTCGCTCTGGGCTTTCTTTGCCGCGGGCCTCACGTGGTATTTCGGGGACGCGGCTGCGGGCATCACCTACGTTACGCTCGCTGACGGGCGGCGGCAGGAGCGGAGGCTGCCCCTGACCCTGCGGCTGCTCCTTCCTCTTACGCCGGGCATGAAGCCGTTTTTCAGGAGGCCGGGGCTCCAGCGGTTTCAGCTTCCGGTTTTCAAGAAGCTGGCGTCCAGCGGGTTCGACGACGTCATCTCGCCGGACGAGTACTTGTCGCTGCTTGTGCTCACCCCGCTAGTGTTAGGCTCAGTGGTGATTATCTTCATGACGGGCCTTTTCGTGATGTCCGGCAAGCCGTTCCACGGCCCGAATGCTTCGAGGTTCATGGCGCTGTCGGGCATTATGCTGGTCTGGCTGGCCATGTATCCGCGAATGTGGCTGAAGCAGGCCATCGCGCTTCGGCACAAGGTGATAATGCGCGCATTGCCTTTCGTGATCGACCTGTTGACGCTCGCTGTCGAGGCAGGCCTGGATTTCATGGCCGCCACGCGCGGCATCATCGCGCGCCGCAAGCCGGACGCGCTAGGGGAGGAGCTGTCGAGGGTGCTCATGGAGATACAGCTCGGCTCCACGCGGCGCGACGCGCTTAAGCACATGGCCGAGCGCATTGATCAGCCGGATATCCAGTCGCTTGTTACCGCGCTGGCGCAGGCCGATGAACTGGGCGTCAGCATCGGGGCGATTCTCAGGATTCAGTCGGACCAGATCCGCACGAAGCGGTTCGTGCGCGCCGAGAAGCTTGCAAACGAGGCGCCGGTCAAGATGCTTTTTCCGCTGGTGGCCTTCATCTTTCCCGCCGTCTTCCTCGTACTGCTCGGCCCCATCGTCATGCAGATGATGAACAGGGGATTCTGACCGGATCAGGTATGCCCCGAACGGGCTGCAAATACGCGCCCTTTGCGCCAGGATATCGTACCTTGGGCAGATCCGCCCCCTCCACAGGCGGGCAGGCGTGGCGGAAAATCCTGGCCTACATCTTTCCATGTTGCAGGCCACCATTGTCCGCCACCCGCCTGCACTTGCGACGCAGGCCGGCGGATCTTCGATATGGTGGCGAGAGCTGTTATGTTTTAAGAAAACCCCGTTACGGATTCAGGCGCGCGCTAATCGCGGGTGACAACCTCGCGGACCACGTTGTCCAGCACCGATAATCCCGATTCCTTTGCGAATCGGCTCACGACCATCTCCCTGGCGTTTGCGGCCATGGACTGCCTCAGCCCCGGGTCGATGAGAAGCAGGCTGATCGCGCGGAGCATCTGTGGCGGGGTGTCAGCCATGAACATGGTGTCGCAGCCCCAGGACGAGATGCCCTCGGCGGCAAGAGACGTCGAGACAACGGGCACGCCGGCGGCCATCGCCTCGAGGAGCTTGGCGCGGAATCCCGAGCCCATCCTGATGGGGCAGATGAAAGCGCGCGCCTTCGCGAGATACGGTCTGATGTCCTCCACCTCCCCGGTCACGATTATGGCCGGATCGCGGCGGGCAAGGTCGGTTATGACGCGGACCGGACCGCGCCCGACTATATAAAATTTAACTCCCGGATGTTTCTTCTTTAAGCCGGGCCAGACATTTCTGACGAACCATAGCACGGCGTCGCGGTTGGATTCATTGTGGTAGTAGCCGACGAACACTATACTCTCCTCGCTGTTATCGGAGGCCGGTGGCGAGAAGTAGTCAGTATCCACCCCATGGGGGACAACTGAGATGCGCAGGTTCGGCGCGTGCTTCAGCAGGCGGTAGCGTTCTTCCGGCGTGAGTACGAGGATGTGATCCATGTTCATGTACATGTCGAACTCGTAACGGCGGACGTGATCGAAGGTGAAGCGGCGGACGAGCCCGCCCGGGCTCCAGCCGTGAAACCGGATTGATTTCAAATAGCCGGTTGTCCAGCACTCGTGGCATGAGAGAATCCTCCGGACTGCGGGTAGCCAGGGGTTTCTGAACAGGTACTGGCCCATAGCTGAGAACTCGGCAATGGCAACATTGTAGCGGGAGCGCTCAATCATTCCGCCGATCACCCTGCGCATACCCGGAACCCTTGTGTCGCAGAAAGGAAAGGGGGTTGTAGAGATAAGGCACTTGGTGGCTCGCGCGAAGGGCCGGGCAACCTCTGGCGCTTGAAACAGCTCCATTTCCTGCAGGTACGGCTTGATCTCTTTGATGTGCGGCCTGTCCTCGTCGGTCACGAAACTCGCCAGGCCGACCTGGTGTCCGCGTTCTGCGAGGAAGCGGATCCGGTTATTGATGATCAGTGACCCGCTGATTCCCTGCGAATGTGGAAAGAGCCTGCTTATGAACAGTATTTTCATCCATATCCTCTTTCCGGGTAACTCCTCAGCTTCGCCACCATATCGAAGATCCGCCGGCCTGCGTCGCAAGCGCAGGCGGGTGGCGGACAATGGTGGCCTACAACATGGAAAGATGTAGGCCAGGAT
>CAYWJE010000196.1:0-6778 GCA_964458525.1 uncultured Verrucomicrobiota bacterium | reverse complement strand
TCCCAGCGGGGATCCGGCCTTGTCGGGGGAACGGCCGAGCTAGGCTTGCCCATCCTGATCGAGGATTCCGAACGCGACCCGCGCGTTCCCCGGTTCAAGAATGACATGTTCAGCATCCACTCAATACTACTGGCGCCAATGCGGTTCCAGAACACCGTCATGGGAGTGCTCGTGGTGATCAACAGGATTGACGATCAGCCGTTCATCCAGTCTGACCTCAGCCTGCTGCAGGCCCTTGCCGACCAGGCTTCGGTCACGATTTATTTTGCCAAGTTCAGCGAGGAACTTGCGCAAAAGAAACTGCTCGACCACGATCTCGAAGTGGCGCAACGGATACAGGGCTCACTGATGCCCTCACTGATTCCCGTTATTGAGGGGTTGGATCTTGCCGCGTTCAGCGTGCCCGCAGGACCGGTAGGCGGAGATTATTACGATTTCGAGATTATTGACGAGGACCACTTCGGAATAGCCGTGGCCGATGTCTCCGGGAAGGGCGTTACCGGGGCGATAGTGATGTCCATCTGCCGCAGCGTGTTCCGCTCACATGCCGCGACGGCCCAAAGCCCGGCAGCTGTCTTGAAGGCGATTAACGACGTGATAACAAAGGATGCCTACGAGGACATGTTCATCACCATGCTCTACGCCATCATAAACATAAAGACATTCGAGATGAAGATAGCCCGAGCTGGTCACCCCCAGCCGCTCCTGATATCAGAGGACGGAAAGAGCATAACCAGGATCAATTCCGGGGGCATAGCGATAGGACTCGCGGAAACTGACATTTTCAACGATGCTCTCCAGGAGCGCATTGTCCACATCAAGCCCGGCGATATATTTGCCGCCTACACCGACGGACTGTTCGAGCTACAGAACAGTCGGAAGGAGGAATGGACGCTCGACCACCTACAACAAACAGTGCTGGCCAGCGCCGATCACGGAGCCAGGCGGATAGTCGAGAGCGTGCGAAGCGATCTCAGGAATTTCGTAGAAGATGCAGCGCAGTATGATGACATGACACTGGTGGTCATGAGCAGGAAGAAGGAGGTTGATCAGCACCCATGAGACGAACAAAAGACAGGCAGCACCATCTTGACGAAGCGGACGACGGGGGCGACGCCACGCACCACGCAAAACACGGGCACGAACACAACACGGAAGAAGCGACAACGACACCCGCTTGCCCGGAAACCGCGCAAGCGAAGCCGGATGATGCGTCGTCGGAAGATGCAGCTGGCGCAAATGTTAACGCTGAAATCAGAACACTGCAGGATCAGTTGCTGCGGCTTGGAGCGGATTTCGACAATTTCCGGAAAAGAACGCTCCGGGACAAGACACTGGTCTGTGAAACAGCCAACAATGAGCTCATGCTCCAATTGCTCCCCGTGCTGGATCATCTCCAGCTCGCAGTGAACGCCGCCACCGAACATAAATCCGACCCGGCATTCCGGGAAGGTCTACTGCTCATTTCCGACCAGCTCACGGCTGCTCTCACAAAGTTCGGGCTCACTCCGATCAGCGCGGAGGGCGCGCCGTTTGACCCTAATTTTCACGAGGCGGTTAACTGCCTGCCTTCGGACGAACACCCCGAGGGCGTCGTAATCGCCCAAAGCAGACGCGGATATCTTCTTAACAACAGGCTGCTGCGCCCGACGCAGGTAATTGTTTCCAGCGGCCCTGGAGGCGCAGCGACCGGCCTGGAAAATTCCAGCAATTCTTGAGGAAAGCCACCCTATGGGCACAAAGATAGATTATTACGAGGTGCTCGAGCTCTCGCGCGACGCCGACGAGAACACGATCAAGAAGGCGTACCGCAAGCTGGCGCTGAAATACCATCCGGACCGAAATTCGGGCGACAAGGAATCCGAGGAGAAGTTCAAGAAGGTATCTGAAGCTTACGAGGTCTTGAGCGATGCTAATAAGCGCAAGACCTATGACCAGTTCGGACACGACGGACTGAAGTCGTCGTTCGGGCCGGGCGGCTTTGATTTCTCGAGGGATTTCACCCACATGGGCGATATCCAGGACATATTCGGCGAAATCTTCGGAAGCGGCGGCGGCATTTTTGACAGCTTCTTCGGACGCAGCTCGGGCCGCAGGTCGGGCGGGGCTTCCTCCCATCCGGCCAGGGGTTCAGATCTTCGCTTCGATCTGGAGATAGAGTTCGAGGAATCCGTTTTTGGATCCGAGCGGGAGATAACGCTTCCGGTTTCCGAGGAGTGCGGCCATTGCTCCGGGAGCGGTTCGGAGCCAGGCCAGAAGAAGGAGTCCTGCAAACATTGCGACGGCCGCGGCGTGGTGGTGACATCGAGCGGCTTCTTCAGGGTTCAGCAGGAGTGTCCTTCCTGCGGCGGCAGGGGCGAGATAGTGATTCATCCATGCCGTGAATGCAGGGGCGCCGGTGTGATCAAGAACAGGAAACGGCTCAGCTTGAAGATTCCACCGGGCGTGGAAACAGGATCGCGCCTGAGACTCGCCGGGAAAGGCGAGGGCGGTGTCCGCGGCGGCCCGGCCGGCGATCTCTATATCGTGCTCCACGTGCAACCCCACCCCCTCTTCCAGAGGCAGGGCGACGACCTGTTTTGCGAGATCTGCGTGCCGCTTGGCTTGGCCTTGCTTGGCGGCGAAATACCGGTTCCCACGCTTGAAGGGCCGGCAAAGATCAAACTTAGCCCCGGCGCTGAAAGCGGCAGGACCTACAGACTGCGCGGCAAGGGCACACCTTCGCTCGAAGGCCACGACAAGGGCGATCTGCACGTCAGGGTCCTGGTGGAGCTTCCGAAGAACCTGTCCGGCGCCCAGAAGAAACTCCTGAAGGATTTTCTGGATTCCGCGCATGACGCCAACTATCCCGAAACCCATGAGTCGGAGAAGCGCATCGCGCGGTTCTCAGAACACATGGAAAACCGCAAGGGCCGCCGCTGAAAACACTACACTTCTTCGCCGAGGTCGCGAATGATGCGATGCTTCATAGATACAACTGACTGGGAGAAGAGCGCGATACGCCTCTCACGGGAAGAGTCCCACCACCTCCTTTCGGTTCTCCGCGCGCGACGAGGAAATGAGATCTCGCTCATGGACGGCTCCGGATGGACGGCAAGGGCCGAACTGATCTCGGCCAAAGACAACGACGCCACAGTGCGGATCGTTCCAGGCACGATGGTATGCACCCCTCGCCCGCCGATGGCTATAACGCTGGCACAGGCAATCCCAAAGCATTCCATGATGGACGAGATAATACAGAAAGCCACCGAGCTTGGCGTTTCCTCAATCGTGCCGCTCTTGACGGAACGGGTTATCGTGCGACTTGACGCAAAGACAATCCGGGCCCGGGGCGAACGGTGGCTGAGGATAGCAAAGGAGGCGGCAAAGCAAAGCGGAGCGCCATGGCAGCTTGACGTTCAGCCGGTCTGCCGCCTTGAAGAGCTTCAGTCCCGACTGCCGGGCAAGGGCTCGTTGCTCCTCCTGGCATCGCTCGAGAAAAATGCCGCGTCGCTGCAGCAGGCTCTGGCAGGCATAGACAGGAAACGAACAGAGCACGTTATTCTCATCGTGGGGCCGGAGGGCGATTTTACAGAAATGGAATATGCCATGCTGCGATCGGCGGGAGCCGTGCCAGTCAGCTTTGGACCACTTGTTCTTCGCGTTGAAACCGCCGCGTTTTTCGGCATCAGCGTATTGTCCAACGAGTTCGCGACCCCGCCCAACGTTACGGAATGAACGAGCCGGGAAAAGGCATTCCACGCTGCATCGCCGGCCCGGTGAGCTTGCGGTATTCCTCTGAATTCTTCAGCGGGGCCAGCCTGTTGTCCTTGACGGCCATTTCCTTTATCGGCTCGCCGCCGGCCATCACGGCTTCCCGCAGGGCCTTCAGTGCCGCGGCATTCTGTCCAAGCGCCGTGCGAACGCAGGCCATCTCGAACCATATGCGCGGGTTCCCGGGCTCGCGCTTCAGGTAGACCTCCAGAGCCTCGGCCATAAAATCAAGACGCTGAGGCACGGACGTGGCATGCATCTCCGCTATCTTGAGAAGCGCGTCCGGGGGGACGCTCTCGTTGTTAATAATCTGCCTCGTGAGCTCGTAGAACTGCTGCTGCCTCCCCGTTTGCTGGTAAATATGAGCCAACTCAAAAACCATTTCCAGGGTGCCAGTCCCCTCCGCCAACGCCGCCTGCAGACGCATCATCCTGTCGTTAAAATGCTCAAGCATCCTTATCTGATTGAGAAATCCCTCTATCTTGTCGTTCCTCGGATCAAGTTCCTGGTTCTGCTGCATCACGGCCACGGCGTCCTGAAAACGGGACTGCTGCAGATAGAGATCCGCAAGCCGGAAGTTCGCCTCCGGGCTGATCGGGGAGAGCTCTATGGCCTGCAGAAAGGCGGTCTCAGCCTCCTTGAAAAGGCGCCTGTAGGTATAGAGTCCGCCTATCGCACAACGCAGTTTTGAAAATGTCTTTCGAGCCACCGAACTGCGGATAAAACTTTCATCGTTTAACAGCCGGGCGCAGTACCAGTCCCAGAACTCCATGTCGTTCTTTATCATCTCCTCGGTGAGCCCGGGAAGCGGCTCCTTGTTGATCTTCATGATCAGCCCGTGGGGCTCGAGGTAAGGATACATCCAGCTGATTACGTAGCTCTCCTCGATATAGAAATCATGCTTGCTCTTGTTCTGGTCAAAGATCATCCGGCAGATGATCCCGTTGATTTCCATCACGCCCTGCACGCCCTGGACGCTCACCTTGCCGTTCTCATCAACCGTCACGGCGGCATTGGCCGGGATTCGTCCCGAACGGATGTCGTTGACGTAACTCTGAAAAGCGATGTTCGAGTCGTTTGGCGTGGGAATCCATATCATGTTGCCGTACAGATCCCGCATGACGTTCATGTAGGTGTTGTCGGCCAGTGCGTTCTGCGTGATGAGAAAGACATCCGGCCGGACCCGCGCCGAGAAAATCATGTAGGTGGGAACGAAACGCCCCGGGTCGGTGCCCCCGAAAAAGATGGCATTCGGCTCCATTACCGGCGGAAAGTTCGGATTCGGCGGCGGCTCCTCGCCCGGCTTGAGCGATTTAATGATGCCATCAATGCCGCAAAGCTGGTAGTAGCCGAACTGCCAGCCGAAATCAAAACCGTCAAGATTGGCTCCTCCGTAGCTCATCGCCAACTTTTTGTCATGGTAGTTCTTCCAGACCAGAGCGGATGGCGATAGAATAGCCACTGCCAGCGCGGCGGCAAGGAGGATGCCGCTCTTCAAAAACGTCTTCAGAAACCCCAATGCGAGTGCAAACCCGCACCCGATGATCACAGCCAGGATGGCCAGCGATTGCAGGAGCTGAACCCGCGCTATGAACATGGACTGTATGTCATGCCCCGGATTGAGAATTATCATCATACCCACCCCGAAACACCCGAAGCCTGCAAGCAGTGCGCCAAGCCATGCAAGGTGCCGGATACGCATCCTTCCGACGAAGAATACCGGAAGCAGCCCGAGCAGCAAAGGCGGCAGTGTGAATTCCCCTTCGAGCTCCCGCAGGAAGGCCGTAAACTGCGTAAGGAACGCCTGCGGCGCTATCGCGGGGGCAAGCGCCTGGTACTGGCCGCGGGTAATGGCATGCTTGAAGCCCTCCCATGTTCTCGGGTATCCCCAGTTCATCGGCGGATTCGTGTCGGAGGCTAGCGGCATATATATGAACAGACACAAGCCCAGCCCCATAGCCAGAGCCATGAGAAGAACCCGCCGCCATTCAGTAAAGATCTTTTTACTGATGAACCATATGACTGCAGGCGAGATGAGCATGATGACCCCGCCGACGGCCCAGACGTTCCTCGCCAGCCCACCCCCGTCCGCGCCCTCGGAGAGCGGGCGCACCCTGAAGACATACACCCAGAGCGCCATGAAGAGCAGTCCGCTCGCCAGCACATCACGGAACAGATCGCGGTCCGCCACCAGAAAGACAAACATCATAGAGAAAGCAATCAGGACTATCGGCTGAAAATTCGTGATGCTAAGTCCGAAAACAAGCGCGATAAAATAAGGCAGCCACTTACGTTCCGGACGCTGCAGCCAGACATAGGAGATCAGCAGAATCGCCATAGCGAGGCATGTGTTGAGCGTATAGACCTCGGCAATAACAGCCTGAGACCATTGCAGCGGCGTGAAGGATAGAAAAAGGCCAGCGGCAATGCCGCTCGCTCCCGCAATCCAGCCTTCTCCGATCCCGCCGCCTGGTTCCGAAAATCCTGCAACAGGCTTCGTTCCGGGCAAAGCAACCTGCTCATCGCCGAACAGTTGCAGCATATCGCGCGCGAAGCGGCTGACGAGCATCGCGACAATCCCGCTCGTGAGGGCGCCGAAAAAGGCGGACAGAAAATTAACGCCGTACGCCGGATTAGGCTGACCGGCATATCGCATGAAGAAGAAGATTTTTGTGAACAGCCACGCGAGTATCGTCCACAAAGGATATCCCGGCGGATGCGGAACACCAAGGTATTCCGCGGCGACAACCAGCTCGCCTGAATCCTCAAGCGTCACCGTGGGAGCCAGGGTAATGGTGTAGACGATGAGGCTGACTATGAAAACCAGACCGGCAGCGATCCAGTCGCCCAATCGGAATACCGGCACCTCCGGCTCGGACAGAGCATCTGAGCCGGTGTTAATCTGTTTGCTGATCTCTTTTCCCATGGCTCAAAGAAAATAACACAAAACAATAATATAATGCAGCACGGCAGAACCCCGCCCCGCATTGAACAGCCTAGAACTATAGCGGGGCCTCCGCAAAAC
>CAYWJE010000195.1:0-6778 GCA_964458525.1 uncultured Verrucomicrobiota bacterium | reverse complement strand
AAATTCAGAAGGGCGGCGGTTGAGTTATTTTCAGAAAGAGCACAAAAAGGAAACACCATGACTTCAGCAACAAACGACCACCAGAGAATGGCCGAAGAGCTCGTGAAGGAAACTCACGCGCGCGACGGTTTGGCCCCCGTTGACCTCGATCGGTTCTGGACCGACCAGGATGCCGCGGCAAAGAACCCGTTCAGAGCGGATATCAAGCAGATCCCGATCGACGGGTGCATGCTCTCGAACGAGTGCATCTTCGACGAACTGGGCATCAGGGAGGACTGGCACAAACTGTACAATGATCATGAATGGCGGGTCGGTCTGGCAAAGAGCTATAACAATAAGGCCGAGAAGATCATAGGACGCAGGCCGCTGAGCGAGACTTTCGTTGACCCATCGAGTGCCTACCCGTCAACGACCGGGCTCCACGGCATCTTCGAGGCGAAGAACATCTGGCACGATCAATCCTGGTGGCTCCAGCAATCGGCTTCGACGCCCGACGAGTTGAGCGCGCTGCTGGATCGAGCCGAGAAGAAACTGCTCAAAATTCGGGAGCATCTTCTGCCGCCCGAATGGGAGCGTGAGAAGAAACGACTCATGGCGCTCGGCGTTAAGCCGCCGCTCTACCGAGGTCAGCGCGGACCCGTAACCTTCGCGACTTCAATCTATGGCACAGAAAATCTAATCTTCCTTATAATGGATAAACCTGATCTGGCGGCGCGATTCAGCAGCCTGATGCTGAAAGGCATGCTGGAAATTGCCCGCGTCATGGATGAAGAAGCAGGCTTTACACCCGAAACCGCTCCTCACGGATTTTGGTTCTGCGACGATAATTCCTGCCTGCTCACGCCGGACATGTATGAGCTATTTGGATTTCCCGTGCTCAAGGGGATGTTCGACCGCTACTCGCCGAACCCGAACGACTCCCGCTACCAGCATTCCGATTCGGCCATGGGCCATATCCTGCCGCTGCTTGCACGTCTCGACATGACAGCTGTAAACTTCGGGCCAACCCTCACGGTTTCCGAAATCAGGAAACACCTCCCGAACGCGGTCATCCAGGGACAGCTCGCGCCATTCACTTACTGCCGAAATGACGAGGTCGGCATCGTGCGGGAATTTCTCAGGGATGCGGAGATGGCGCGGGAAAAACGTGGACTGGTCTTCACAACCGCCGGCTCGATCAATAACGGCTCGCGCATCACAAGCGCGCGCCTGATTATGGCCGCCGCCCAGCGGTACGGGAGATATTGATCCTCCTACCCTACCGCGAAAGGCTCGAGATGGCGGCGGAAATGACGCCGCAGTGTTTCGTAGTACTTCTCCTCGTGCTCCAGCAATGCCGATTTCAGCCTCGCGCCCGACTCCTTCAGAACGGATCCAAAGGTCACGTGCAGTGCCTGGCGCAGGTGGTGATCATCCAGCAGGCCGGGCAGCAGCCCGTCAGGGGCGCCTTCAAAATCGGGCAGCGCAGCAAGGACGGCGGAAACGTGATAAGAGGCCTTATCCGCCGGATAGCGCTCGACAGCGAACCGGCAAAGCTCCCTGAAGTACGCCGGATCCACCTCAGCGATCACCCTCAATGCCTCCACGTAGCTCGTGCCTGCCGTCTTCAGATGGACCAGCCCGCCGCACGCCCTGCTCATCAGGGGATAGATACTGAACTTGTCCGACCCCGAATGCAGGCTCAGCTTGTACGGACCCAGCCCGCGTGCAATCGCCGCATGGCCCGCAAGGTGCCGGGCAACGTTCTCCAGGTCGCCAATATAATCAACGCCCTTCTCAAACCGGCCCACGTAGCGCGGCGCAAGGCTCACCCACTTCACGCCCAGGCGCTTCAGCTCGCTCGCAACGTAGATGTGTTCCGCCAGCGACGTGGGCGTCTCTGTCTCGTCCACCGAGATCTCCAGCTCATGCGCGATGCCGCGCGACTCCAGGTGGCGCGCCATCACTACCACATGCGCGACCGCGCGACCGTATTTAACCGCGGCCCTGCTGATATCCTCCGGAGCGATGGTGATGCTGTGGCGCTCGAGCGTGGCATCAGGCTCGAAATCAAATTTTTTTCTCGCGTAACGCCGATGAAGGTCTTCGCGCGTGCATTCGAGTTCGTTCCAGGGCAGTGCGGCAAGCTTCTTCTCGATCGCAGCGGGCTCCGCCTTGTCGGCATCATTGTCAACATGCGCCCCCGGATCAATCGTGAAGAAGGTGAAGCCGGCGGCCGCGCACAGATCAATGTCGTCCGGCGTCTTCAGGTGATCGGCGTCAGCGCCAACCATGCACCGGAGCCCCGACTGGAACACGCCCCAAGCGGCATCGTTCATCACGTCATCCGGGCTCCTGCCCGACCGCTCCATTTCCCGGATTGACTGCTGCGCGAAGATCGGCGCAATGCTGTTCGACGGCAGGT
Source organism: uncultured Verrucomicrobiota bacterium (assembly GCA_964458525.1). Taxonomy (GTDB): domain Bacteria; phylum Verrucomicrobiota; class Kiritimatiellia; order JAAZAB01; family JAAZAB01; genus CAYWJE01. Next base: position 4,374 of record CAYWJE010000195.1, on the reverse strand, counting down.
CCAGTACAGCGCGCGCGTGGCCCGGGGTCGCCAGACCCAGCCTGTCGCCCATGCCGGCCGACGTTTTGAGCCCGAGCAGAGCCGGCTTAAGCCAGGGCAGCGCTTCGCGCAGTGCGCGGCCGTTCGCGTGGGTGCATGGACACTGCTTCAGCACAAGCCCCTTCTTAAAGGACTGCTCTTCGCCATGCAACCCGGTTAGCGTCGGACATCCCGGCCGCGCAACAACCGACAGCATCTTACCCCCGGCCGATTTTTCCAGCCAGAGCGCCGCGTCCTCGTGGACGGTGAATGAATCGCGGTAAGCAGATTTGCCCAGCTCCTGTTTGATTTCATCGAAAGAAAAAAGATTGACCCTCATATTGTCTCCTATTGCTCACACACACTACCCCAGCGCAACAAGCGCCAGGCACTGCCACTCTCCAGTTGATCTCGGCATTCCCTCCGCCACACCTGCCCGCCTGATGAGGAGAGAAACGGCCGGGACGGCCGTCTCCAACGAAACAAACCGGGTTGCGAGCAATACCCGCGTTGACAAGTTGGTAGCCGCAGGACGGGCAGATGGAATGTCGTTGGTTATCCTCATTTGAAAGAGAAGACGATTCCCCCCCGGCATGGAGGAGATAAAGAGAATCGTGCCAGCCTCAGCACCGCCCGGCGACGAGCTAGTGTAACCCATGCCGTTGGTCACAGAGAGCGTTCCTGAGAATTTCGCGAAGTTAGTGGCCAGAACCAAGCCCGCCAGATTGCCGGTCAGAGCACGCGCTTTGAGCTGGTCCGACAACCCGCACCACACCGCGATCCGCCCTCCTCCGCCACCACCACCACCCCAGGTAGCTACCGTGCCCTTATAAGTTGATGTGCCGCCCTGCGCCAGGATCGCACCCACAGCCCCTCCAAAGGTCCGGCTTGTAATGAATATTGACCCGCCGGATCCGCCGCCCGGCGAACTGTGCAGCTTATTAACGCCATTTCGGCCATTGGCCGAGATCGTCCCGTTCAGAACGATGGCGCCGGATGCATCAATCCGCAGAGCGCCACCGCCACCTTCTTCCCCGATATCCTGTCCGCCGCCACCGCCGCTACCAGGGGTTGTCGGCGCACTGCTCGATCCGTACGTCACTCCTCCTGCTTTCAAAGATGCTGAGTATCCTCCCTGGCCCCCGTGGCCCGCACCGGAATCTGAATAGGTTGAGTAATATCCGCCGCCTGGGCCGGAACCATCAGCTTTTATGATGCCGTCAATATATCCTTTGTCACTGGCATTGATTTGACCCCAAACATCAAGGGTGAGATTCGAGCAGGCGATACTAACCCGGTTGGACATAACATTGTTGGTGAATGCCGCCGAGAGTGTCATTATCCCATTGCTCCCGATGACAACATTGGTGGCACTGAGCGTCGTATCCCAGTTTGAAAAGACCAACGTGGCGTCGGTGATGGTCAACGCGCTCAGATAAGCGGAGGAATTAGTCAACAGGACTGTGCCGTTGGTGATCGTGGCCGTGTCGCCCGCCACCGGGTAACTGTCGTCCGGAGTCCAGTTATTGGTGGTGAACCAATTAGCATTGCCTGCGGCGCCGGTCCAAACGCGCTCGGCCGCCTGAGCCGCTGGCGGTAGAACAGCGGCCGGCAACAAGCAGATGGTCATCAATATTTTAGTGGTGCTCATAAATGATACGAGAAAACCCCAGATGATGTCATATAGTTAATGATGGCTCTGTTTTGATGAAATTCCATCACGCGTCTCACGTATTCCAAGGATAACCTTCGCTTCGCTCGGTTGCCTTTCGGAAAAGAGTTTTTTTGCCTGTATTTTCTTTATCTTTTTTCTTGACACCCTTTTTCAAGGACTGATTATAAGTTCTCTTGCATTTTGTGGTAACCCTTCTTCACCGGTCCATCTTCCGTAGCCAAAGGTCTTGCTACTGCGGAGTAGGCAATGCCTCCGCGCGGGCTATGCGCCATGGACCTCAAACAGTTCGATATGATCCAGGCGATCCACCATCAGTTCCATATCTCCGTTTTCAACCGTATACGGGTGATCGGCCCCCGTGGCTACGCGCCAGACGCACCGCGGATGAAAGCCAACCGGCAACCGGAACTTCAACCGCAAATTCAACGCGGGAATAACCGGCAGTTCCTCCTGGTCATTGACCATTCCCAGGATCAACGTGTCTTCCGTGCTGCTTCGCAGCAGTGTGACTTCCACGCCGACCGGCAGATTTTCCATGTCCGTGACAAATGCTGGAACGTACCGGCGGAAGAGATCCCTGGCGAATTTCTGCTGCGAATCTTGCCGGTGTTTCAGCAGTGAAGAATAGAGATAAACAGCCGTGCCGCGCCCGAAACGGTTGACCGTCAATCCTGCATATTCGGTCAGCACCCCCGGAGGATTGGAGTGGATCGAAGCATAACGCACGGGATCGTCAACCGGGTAATCCGGCAGCGCCACCGTCCCGAGAACCTGCGCCGTCACCGACCGGACCAAGGGCGCGGCCAATTGCGAACAGGAGATAAGGTCTGCACCGGTTGCCAGGTAATGCACCGTGTCCGTCATCTGGCCGGTATGGGAAACGCCCAAGACATCGGCCAGTTGGAAAGCGCCGAATCCGCAACCTTCGTCGTCGTAAAGCGAAGTCATTCCCGTTGCGATCAGCGTGCCGCCGGCCCGGACAAATTGCCGCATGCGCTGCGTTTCTGTGCTTGACAGGTAGGCGACATTGTTGACGATGAGCGTTTGCAGTCCGGCAAAATCGCACGTCCGGTCAATAACGACCCGGTAGGGAATCTTCAGTTGATTGAGGACGGCTGCCGTGCCGATGACCTCGTCGGTCACGGCGTTGTTGCGGACATCCATGTTCGATCGGCCTTCGGTCAGTGCTTTGAGCGGTGAACCGTTCAAGGCCTGATGGACACACGATGCGGTGGAGAAATATAGTCCGCATGCCGCCTGCAACATCGGCACATGGCGTTGAATACAGTCTTTGAATGGACGCAATCGTGCCACGACCCGTCCGATCTGACGGTAGACCTGCTCGTTGAGCGTACCATCGGGATTGATGGCATCAATGAAGAAATAGGCGCCGCCATTGGCCAGAGTGGTGGCTGCGTGCAACAGCAGTTCCTCCTCCGATTTGGAGGACGTGTGATCGTGGAGATTCACGCAGCGGGAGGTCATGAACTCGTAGGGCCTATGACGTGAGTACGCGGCAAATATCTTGGCGCCTACGCGATGCTGGTCTTTGCCGCCATAGAAGTCGCCGGACGCGTAGTCTGAAGCATCCGAGATGCCGGAACTCTGTCCAAGCACCCAACCGTGCAGGACCGGTGAAAACTGATGTGTTACGCTCCAGTCCGGTCGTAAGGCCTTGACGTGCGCAGTCACCACGGCGGCAAACGCAACCAGCCAACGCTCGCGCGCGCGCTGGAATTGCACCCAAGCCGGAGCCTGCCAATCAATGGTGGTGGGAATTTCCGCGCCGGTTTCATCCCGGTATTTCCGGCGGCACTGCGCGCACTGACAAACCAGCGGCCAGAATGTCATGTCGATAAAAACCCCTTGCACCGCGTAAGCGGCCAATTCCGCCAACTGGTCCTTAACAAAGGCAACATAAGAGGGATGGTTGAGACAGGCATAATAATAACGGCCGTCATGATCCTTCCCGTTGGCGTCATGCATCCGCCATTCCGGATGGCTCTTGGCGGCATCATTGTGGTAGATCACGGTATAATAGGCTATCGGGACAATACCCGCCCGGCCCAGACCGTCCACGACGGCGCCGAAGATGTCGCGGCGCTGCAAGCCGGCATGCATATGACCGACTTGGGTCGGGTAGTAACAATTGCCGTTGTGGTCGCAGGCATACACCATCGCCGACTCGACACCGGCGATTTGGACCATACGGACATACTCCGTCGGGTTGAAACGCGACATGAATTCCGGTTTGAGGTCCGATATATGGTTGTCAATCAGCAACCGCGAATAACAGGTCTTCATCCATTCCATAGCTACGCTCCACGAAGGCTATTGATCACACAGTCTGGCTTCAACCGAGAGTTTTCTGACAGGGGAGAGCGCGAAGAAGAGCCTTTGATTCTTATGCTGTACATTTTTCACCTGCATCCGCAGGCAGACAGAACAAATTTTTGCCCTAGCATGATAAACATGCTGTTTTTACCAATCACCGTCAAGCACAATCCGCGATTCAGTGACTTGGCACGCGCATCTGCAATTCGTTGCCCATCGCCTGTAGTCACGCCTCGATGAGACGTGATAAACCGCGGCCATCCCCGACCTCAAAGTCCCGACTCTCCGGGAGGTCGGGAGTCGGGGCAGCTACAGAAGAAAGAAACGCAGATTGAATCCATGTGTCT
>CAYWJE010000194.1:0-6902 GCA_964458525.1 uncultured Verrucomicrobiota bacterium | reverse complement strand
CACCGTGCCCTGACCGCTGCCCGTGAAAAGTGCTGTGTCTCCGCTTTCATACGTGTCGCCGCTCCAGCTTGTGGAGTCCGGCTGAGTCCAGGTCATGTTGTCGGAACCATCCCATGTGACATCCGCGGCCCGGAGCAGGGGCAGTCCCGGCGCTGATAGCAAAAGCGCGAACACTGCAACGAATAATTTATGTTGTTTCATGGCTGACCTCGCGCATAATTGAGTTCTCTTGGGCGTGTTGCCCAAATCGAGATTCCTCGACTTCGCTCGGAATGACATACTTAACACCCTCGCTTTTCCTGAGAAATTGTCATTTGGGCAACACGCCGTCTTGTTGCGACCATTCATTCGCTTGATACTTAGCGGCTGCGACCCCGCCAGGAAATCAAAGGGTAGGGCGGCCCCGACCTCAAAGAGAGTCGGGACTGTCCCGCCGGTGTTTTGAGATTTGACGGACGGCCTGGCAGTCCGTCCCTACCGGGAATGTGGACGGTAGAAGGGCGGGGCCCCGCTCGAAGCGGGGTAACCAGCATGGCTTGCCACGCCAAAGGCTTGTTCCCGCTGATCTCCGATCTAACCAGCTGAGTAGTTACGCATTTCATTCTGAATTGCCGCCTCTTTTGACCCGACTTGTTTTACCATGAAGAACATGACCAGGCTTTGCCGGAGCGCTACGCCCAGGCAAGCAGGCATGAAGATCATGAAGGTCATGAAGGTCATGAATTATTCAGGCTGAACTTCTTAACGCCTTATCTTCTTAACTTCTTCTTAAAGGACGCCTGCTGTTCTCACTGACTCCCTGACCCCATTACAGATGCAGATCTGTCCATGAAAAAATGATACCACCTTTACCAATCAGCGTAAAGCACAATCAGCAACACGTTTCGCAACTTCTTGGCGTCTGCAATACGATTTTTCCGCTGTTTTCGTTCCCCTGCATGAGCGCGTGGGCGGCTTCCGCTTCGGTGATCGGCAGAACCTGATGTATCCTGACCTTGATGTCACCCGCTGAGAAGGCATCCCAGAGTTGTTCCTCGAGTCCCGCCAGGATCTCCGCTTTCATTTCGCTGGAGCGGCTGCGCAAGGTGCTGCCGATGAGCCTTATGCCACGCTTGAAAAAGTCAAGCATATCGAGTTCGCTGAGTGTTCCGCCGAGCGTGGCAATCACGATCCAGCGTCCGCCCCTGGCCATAGTTTTCACGCAGGGACCCAGATTCGGGCCGGCAACACAGTCCATAGCGATATCAACTGGATGCGCGGCCAGCGCTTCGGCGATATTCGCGGTCCTGCGATTGATCACCACATCCGCGCCGAGAGCCCGGACAAATTGCGCCTTTTCCTCGGAGCCGACAGTGGTGACGACTTTCGCGCCGAGACGTTTGGCCAACTGGATGGCGGCCATTCCCAGTCCGCTGGCGCCGGCCTGGATGAACACGGTGTCGCCCGCTTGCATACCGCCTTCGAGACACAGGTTTAGATAGGACGTGGCAAACGCTTCAGGAATGGCGGCGGCTTCGACAAAGCTCAGCCCTTCCGGAATGGGCAGAACCATGCGTTCGGGCACGGCCACCTTCTCCGCGTAGCCGCCGCCGCCGAGCAGGGCACAGACCGGATCGCCCTGCTTGAACCTGCTGCCCGCTGGCGCTTCAGCAACCACTCCGGCCACTTCCAATCCCATCCACTCCGGCCACCCCGGCGGCGGCGGATAGTTCCCCTCCCGCTGTAACAGGTCGGCGCGGTTCAGCGCCGCGGCGTGGATGTCGATGATGACCTCTCCGTCCTTGCGGACGGGGTCGGGGACTTCACTCCAGACGAGCGACTTGTTTTCGGCTATGAGGATGGCGTGCATGATTATCTCCGTGTTAGAGGATGGGTACGGTCGGCAAGCGGGAATCGAACGACGCTTCCGGTGAGTTGCGAGGCGTAAACGGCGTAGATCATTTCCAGCGCCAGTCGCGCGTTGTACATGTTGGATATCGGTTGGCGATCTTCCTGGATCGCGCGCATCAGGTCCCAAACCGCATAGCGGTTGCTTTTGAGAAACATTGTTGCCATCGGTGTATGCACACCGCGCAGGGACTCGTCCAGCGGGGCCGCGCCGGGGATGGAGCGTTCGTCCACGACCGACACCTCCTCGAAACGCGCCTCGGCATCGGGCGGCGAAGGCAGGCGGCTGAGCTGGATGCCGGCTTCCCATCGGTCATCAAACCGCATGGAGAGTGTGCCTTCCGTACCCACCACGGCAATGCCCATCTGCGTCTTTTGCCGGCTGAGATCGACCAGGTTTCGCCGGCTCTCAAACAGCGCCCGCACGTTGTGCGGAAAACGGAACGCGGCGAAAATCTCGTCGCCGGCGGTCGGGCCGATTGGTTCTACCGTCTTCATCAATTCTCCCTTGCGAACCGGTCGACCATCGGCCATGACTTCGGCCCAGACCGACTCCGGCTCACCGAAGAAGAAGGTTTGCAGATCGAAAACGTGCGTTCCCAGAACCATCATATCCTCGCCACCGCCGCGATGGTCGCTCTTGCCCCGACCGTAGATCGTCAAAGGTCTGCCGATTTCGCCGTCCTCAATCATCTTCTTCATCTTCTGAAAACCGGCGTCGTAGCGGGCGGGATGAGCCATGCAGAACTTGATGTTCTTCTGTTCAACCAGCCGGACAATGACGTCCGCTTCCTCCAGACTCACGGTCATCGGTTTTTCGCAGTAGATATGGATGCCCCGCTCTGCTGCCGCGACGATCTGGGAATAATGGTCGCAGGGGTTGCGCGAGCAGAGCACTACGATGTCCGGCTTCTCCGTGTCGAGCATCCGCGCGTAATCGCGGTAGTGGCGTTTAGCGCCGGTTACCGCCATGATGGTCTCCAGATCCTCAGCTTTGGAATCGAAGAAACCGACCACCTCCACATTGGGCAGGCCGTTGAAAGCGATATACAAGCCATGCAGCCCGAGCGAGGGCTCTGCAGTGTCTCTGGCAATTGCGACTTTCCAGGTTTGCATCATCACGCCCCCCTGGGACCAAGAGTACGCCCGCCATCAACGAGGTAATCCGCACCGGTGACGAACGATGCCTCATCGGACGCCAGGAATGCAATGACAGAAGCGACTTCGTCCGGCATCCCCGCACGCCCCAGAAAGGTGCCGTTCGAGGCTGGTGGTGTTAAGCAATCCATGATCAAACCTGGTGATACGCTGTTGACGGTTATGTTGTATGGCCCGAGTTCCATGGCCATAGCTTTAGTGAACGAGACGATTGCGCCCTTGCTGGCCGAATAGACCGCTAACTTTGGGATGCCGCTCTTGGCGGCAATGGAGGCGATGTTGATGATCCGGCCATACTTCTGTTTGATCATTGTATCGAGGACACAGTGGGTTACGAACATGGTGCCGTTGACATTGAGATCAATGATCCACTTCCACGAAGACTCTGTCATTTCCCGGAAGCAGGTCTGATTGTGCCAGCCGGCACCCGCGCAGTTAACGAGAATATCAATCCGTCCGAAGGTCACGAGCACCGTGTCGATCGCGGCTTTGACGTCGTCACTCCTGGTGATGTCCACGGCCAGGGGCAGCGCAGTCCCGCCGGCGGACCGGATTGTCTCCGCGACCTCGGCAAGGTTTGATTGATCCAGATCTAATAATGCGACGCTGCTGCCGCGTTCCGCAAGCCTCAAGGCAGTGGCTTTGCCAATGCCTTTGGCCGCGCCTGTGACGATTGCTATACGGGTGTCTAAGATCATGATTGCCTCCATTTGTTGTGTCCGGATGCTGCCAGTACGACCTCCTGCACCAGGTGGTCATGTTCGTATGTGTAGGGATTCTCGATCTCGCCGTTGATGATCCGGGCCAGCTCCAGGAGCTGTGCCTGGTAACGATCGTGTTGGACGCCAAAGTCCACGACGTGGGTTCCCGTGGCATACTCCGCATTGCCTTCAAGCAGCGAGAGACGCATGGTCAGCGGTTTGCCGTCGAATTGTTCCAATGGGCACAGCTCCACCGTTCCCTTCGTGCCGCAGAGCTTGAAACGCCGGTGATCGAGACCATCAACCTCACGACTGCAGGCATGCAGCATGACATGCGAGTGAGGATACTCAAGGATCGCGAGGCAATTGTTCATGGCATTGTCGGGCGAGCCGGGCGCGTGTTTCAGGAAAGAGGTGACGTTGTCAGGACGTCCCAGCATGGTGATGACGGTATCAATCAGGTGGCAGCCCAAATTGAACATGATGCCGCCCTGGAAATTAGCCAGGTATTTCTGGTAGCTTTCTCCGCCGTAGTTGTGGCTCATGTCGGCCTGGATTTCGAAGACTTCGCCCAGCCAGCCATTGCTGAGTGCCTTCCGACAGAACAGCAGGGCGGGGTTATTGCGAAGCATGTAGCCCATCTGAAACGGCAGATTCTTGGCCTTGCATCCTTGAAGAAGCTTGGAGAAAAGCTTCAGGTCATCCCCGCCGGGCTTGTCCATATGCATAGCCAGGCCGCGCTCCATGCAGCGCATGGCGGTGGGAACCAAATCGAGATTCGGGGTCTCGATCGTTACCGCCTGAAGACCTGGAATGGCGAAGATCTCATCTTCGGTCATCCAGGTCAAGCCCTCGTAGGAAGACATGTCGGCACCGGGAAACTTGGCGGCTGGCGAATGGCGGTCGTCAACTACGCCGACGACTTCATAAATCTCGGGCATGGCACGCAGGCTTTTCATCTTCCCCCCAGCGTGTTCATGAGAGGTGCCGATCTGGCCGATTTTGATCCTATTCATCGAATTTTGCTCCAATCAAACACGATTCCCAGGGGCACGCTTTCCGTATTGGCCAACCGTGCAAAGACCGCCGGCCCCTCTTCCGGGGAGACGATTTCCGAAATGAGCGGACGCACCTGGAGTTTCCCGGCCGCGACCAGCTTGAGGAAGGCCTTGTAGTCGTCCCGTTCCGTCCAGCGGCCGGGGGCCGACTCGTGCCGGGCCCTGGTAACGGTGTGGGCGCCGATGAGCGAAATCCCGCGCCTATGCACATACTTGTAGTAATCAATCAGTTTATCCGAGATCCGGGTGCAGCCGAGCAGCGAAATCCGCCCTTCCCAGGCAATGTACTCCAGGGCCTGCTGTAAAGCTGCCGCCGAACCGGTCACTTCCAGTACCGCGTTCGGGCCGCCGCCGGTTGCCGCTCTGATCCTGTCGATAACGCTATCCTCGTCCGGCGCGAACGCCTGGGCGGCCCCCAGTTTCAGGGCGAGCGCGCGGCGCGCGGCGTTGAAATCCAGCGCCAGGACGGGGATTGCCCCGGAAAGCGCAGCCAGCTGGACGGCAAAGACACCAAGAATTCCCAGTCCGGCAATCATAACCGATTCGCCCAACTCGATTTTTAATTTTCGAACGCCCAGGAAGGAAAATGCGGCAATCGGGGCAAAGGCCGCGTCCAGCAAAGCGATGGAAACATCGTCGATCTTCAGAATGTCCTTGGCGGGTTTGAGCGTATGGGAGCTATGTCCTCCCCAGTTGACCACAACGCGATCGCCGATCTTGAAATCGCTGACCGCATCGCCGAGGGCGCAGACCCGCCCCGCACCGCTGTATCCCGGACGGAAGGGGAAGCCTTGTTCGGCCGTTCCCGTATTCGGGAGCTGAACCAGGTTTGCCCGTTCGGTGCCTGCGCTTATGACGGTGTAGTCATTTTCAATAACGATTTCTTCTGCACCCGGCTGCGGCACATGCATGTCCGCCAGCACGGCTTGCCCTCTTCGTTCAAAAACGATTTGTTTGCCTTCCATGTCCGTTCCTCTCACTGTAACCAGGTAAACCGGGGATTCTGTTGTTTCACGATCCCGGTGATCCGGACCACTTCGAGTGCGTCGGCGTTTCGGATCGGGAACGGGATGCCGTTGCGCAGAGCATTGTAGAGATGGTCCACGAGCGCGATTTCGACATGGCTCCACATATTCGTATCGGGCGTAACATCGCGAATTTCTTCGATCCACGGCAGATCCTGTTCGGCACTCATGGGTTTGCCGATGGGATTTCCCGTGTTGGCAACGGCATCCGGCCAGAGGAACCCGGGATCGAGATATTTGAGATGGATCTTCTGCTGATCCTGCCCGTACCTGAGCGTTCCGCGGTCGCCATAGATGGTGCAATAAGCCCCGGGCAGCGCCACCGAATTGCTGATCTCGATCTCCACGGCCACATCATTTTCACCGATGAGCGTGATTTTGACATGATCGTCGCCATCGCCCGGGGTGAGAATGCTCCTGAGATAACTGGAGACCTCCCGCACCGGTGCGCCGAGGAGCTGCAGCCCCTGGTCAATGAGGTGCGGCCCCCAGACACTGAGCTGTCCGCCACCCCAGCGCAGGAGCATCTGCCAGTCGTTCCTGCGCATGAACTCATGGTGCTTGCAAAGCTTCACCACCTGCACCTTGCCCAGAAGCTCCTGTGCTACAATGTCCCGGGCGTTGCCAAAGGCGGGCTCGAAACGGTGGTTGTGGCAGAAGTAAAGCTTGTCAGGGTACGTCTCGTTGAGTTTCTTCAGCAGCTCAAAATCTGCCGTTGTCACGGCAATCGGTTTCTCCAGCAGAAGGGTCTTGCCCGCCGCCAGCGCCTGCTCGGCGTTGCTGGCGTGATCCAGCGAACGAGTGGCGATGATGACCAGTTCCATATCCGGATCCGCCAGAAACGCCGCGAAGTCGGCATAGATCTTTCCGCCGTACTGTTCGGACACGACCCTGGTGCGCTCCGGGTTATGATCGTAAAGCGCGACCAGATCATATTTCTCGCTTGCCCGGGTAAAGTACCGGCAATGCTCGGTGCCAAAGCGGCCAATGCCGCAAACTCCGAAATTAACTTTTGTACTATTCATCCTCGTTTTCCTTGACGGGTTTTTATTAAAATAATAGGATCTTTAACT
>CAYWJE010000193.1:0-6914 GCA_964458525.1 uncultured Verrucomicrobiota bacterium | reverse complement strand
GCATCGATTCCTGTTTTGAGTCAATGAAAAATCACACGCTATTCCCGGAAGGACCTGAAAAATATCATGCTCTATTTGTGGTTGCAACCCTTATTCGTTATTCATAGGACTGACCCCTCAGGGGTGGGGCTTAAGAAATGATTGCGCTGCTCGCCTCGGGGAGAAGCCGGAGCAATTCCCCGCGCAGCGCGGAATCGTCGCGCTTCTCGACGAGCCTGCCCAGCAGCTCCATGTCAATTGCCGGGCCGGACGCCGAGTCGGTTCTTCTCATAACCCAAATCTTATCGAACGAAGTCTTTACGACATCCTCCCCGTCGGTCATGAGCTCCTCGTATTCCTTTTCTCCGTGTCGCATGCCGGTAAAGACAATATCAATATCCTCGCCGACCTTCAAGCCGGAGAGTTCGATCATGCGTCTTGCCAGGTCCACGATCTTTATGGGGTTCCCCATTTCCAGAACCATGATATCCCTGTCATGCCCGACGACTCCCGCCTGGAGGACGAGATCAACCGCTTCCGGAATGGACATGAAAAAGCGGGTCATTTTCGGCGTTGTGACTGTCACGGGTCCGCCCTCCATGATCTGCCTGCGGAAGAGCGGAACCACGCTCCCGCTGCTGCCCAGCACATTGCCGAAGCGCACCATCACGAAGCATGTTTTTGCGCTTTCACTCACTGAACGCTCCTGGATCAGCCGCTCGGCCAGGCGCTTGCTCGCGCCCATCACGCTGGTGGGACGTACTGCCTTGTCGGATGATATCAGCACGAATCTCTCGACGCGGCACAGCTCCGCTTGTTCAGCGAGACGGGCCGTGCCCAGCGTGTTGTTCAAAATGCAGGCGCTCACGTTCTCCTCCATCATCGGAACATGCTTGTATGCCGCCGCGTGGTAGATCACCTGCACTTTATGCCGAATGAGGACGCTGCGCGCGTGCACCGGGTCTCCGCAATCGCCGGCCACGCAGACGAACCGCAGTTCCGGCATGGAACTCCTCAGCTCCTGCTCGATGGTGTAGAGATTGAACTCACTGGTGTCCATCAAAATGAGCTTTGCCGGGGCGTAATGCGCAACCTGTCTTGTCAGCTCTGATCCAATGCTTCCGCCGGCGCCGGTTATCATAACCGCCTTCCCGGCGATCATCTGTCGAACGGAGTCGTGGTCAAAAGATATTTCCGGTCTGCCGAGAAGGTCCTCAAGCTCAACCTTTCGAATGGATGAAAGCTCTATCCTGCCTGCGGCCAGGTCAACGGTTGAAGGGACCATCCTGAAAGCGCAGGTGGCCCCCGCCTTCTCGCAGTTCTCCACGATCTCGCTCATCGCCTTCGGGCGGGTATAGGGCGGCAGGATGAGAACACACTGTGCGCCGGTATCCTTTGCTACCGCGCCAACTTTGTCAACCGACCCGAAAACACGGATGCCGCGAATGGTCAGATGATGAGCCCCCTTCTCGTCGCTCACTATGCCCTCCAATCGTCCGATCCCGCCGTGCTCATGTCCAAGGGCATGCAGGAGATGATCCACGTCCTCCATGTTGCCGACGACAATTGATCTTTTTTCGCTCGGCTTGGATTCCCGTGACAGAAGCCTTCGTTCGCGCAGCCAGCGCATGGCCAGCCTGCCGCCGGCCATCCATCCGGCCATGAGCAGGAACTGAAGAGCGAAGACGGAGCGGGGAAATCCATGGAACGACATATTCATCATCATGAACACAGTTACCATGAAAATGGCGGTAGTCACCACCAAGGCCAAGAGAATCCGAACCAGGTCATCGAGGCTGACAAAGACCCATAGGCCGGAATAAAGGCGGAAGAGAGAAAATAATATAAGGCTTATTAAAGCGAGCGCGGGGAATGTCTGAAGCATCACGTTGAACTCGGGCGACGGAATCTCACCTTCGAATCGAAGCGCGAAAGCCAGGAAATACGAGATCGCCAGCCCGCTGAGGTGCCAGAGTGCTATGATTGTGCGGCGCAGCAGGATGCTGCTGCTTATCATAGAGGTCATTTTCGAGAAGATGCTCATAGGGCGTTAGCACTTGCTACCATAATTATGATGACGCGTGTCTATTGACGGGAAACGGCGGAGACCGCCGTCTCCATCTGTATTGAACGACACTGGAGCCAGCCGTCCCGGCCGGTAGTCTTGTGATAATACGTCACCATAATTATGAGACGTAGGCATTAGTTAATGCCTGCTTCTAGCCATTATGCGCCGTGCCGCTTTCTCTATGTCCGCCGCGCGGGGGTAGTAGGCTTTTTCCAGAGGCGCGCTCATGGGCGCGGGGCAGTCGGGTAGGGCTATACGGCACACCGGTGCCTTCAGGCGCTGGAACGCTGAGCCCTCCAGAACGGCCGAGGCGATGTCACCCGCAACGCCGCCGGTGAGCCATCCGCAGTCCGCTATCACGAGACGTCCCGTCTTGCGCACCGATCGCTCAATCAGCGATATATCCATGGGCTTGATGGAGCGCGGGTCAACGACTTCGGCATCAATGCCCTCCGCAGCAAGTTGTCGGGCAGCGATCATGGCTTCCTTTGCCATATAGGAAAGTGCAACTATTGTGAGATCCCGGCCCCTGCGGCGTATAATGCCCTTTCCGATGGGTACTGAATAGCAATCGCGAGGCACCGCGCAGGTTTCACCATAAAGCCATCGGTCATCAATGAACACTACGGGATTCGGATCTTTAATCGCGGCGACCATCAGCCCTTTTGCATCGAACGCCGTTGCCGGCATAACCACTTTCAGTCCTGGCACATGGTTGAAAATTGCGTGAAGCGCCTGCGAGTGCTGCGCGCCCTGCTCGCCGCCGCGGTTGATGATGCCCCAGAAAACGACGGGCACCGAAGCCTTGCCTCCGAACATATAGGACCAGTTCGCAGCCTGGTTGATGATGGGGTCAAAACCATAGAACATGAAATCCATTCGCGGATGTACGACTACCGGGCGCAACCCGGCGAGGGCTGCGCCGACGGCGGCGCCGGTCACGGCGTTTTCAGACACCGGCGTGTCGAGAACGCGCAACGGGCCGAAGCGATCAAGCAGACCGGTGGCCGTGTTGCCCACATACCAAGGGCTCTTAAGTCCCTGGCCGATCAGTACCACGTTCTTATCGGAGGCCATCATCTGGTGAAACGCCTCGTTGATGGCCAGTCCGTAGCTCAACAATCTTTGCTTTTTTAGCATGGTGCTTACTCTCCGCGAAAGACGTGATCCTTCAATGCCCTCGTGCGGGGCAGCGGACTGCGCCTGGCAAACTCGTGCGCCGCCTCAACCTCGCGCAGGACCCTTCTGCGGATATTGGCGAGCTTCTTTGTGCCAACCACGCCGGAGCTGACCAGGCGCCGCTCAAGCCGGGCGATCGGATCCTTTCGCCGCCAACGCGCGATTTCTGAAGCCGGCCGTATATCCGTATGAGCGCCCTGCACATTGTCGTCCGGCCCCACGTGGCCGCGCAGCCGATAGGTCATCAGTTCCATAAAGAAGGGCCCCCGCCCGCGCCTGCATTGCTCAATAGCCTTTGCCGCGGCGGCATAAACGGCAAACAGGTCGTTTCCGTCCACGCGTTTTGAGTTCACGCCCATCGCGGAGGCGCTTCTGGCGAGGTTCAGCTGCGCCCTGCACTCGCTTATCGGGAGGTGGGTGGAATAGAGATTGTTTTCACAGGCGAATATCAAGGGAAGGTCGTGAAGCGCGGCGAAGTTCAGTGATTCATAGAGGACGCCTTCGCCGGCGGCGCCGTCTCCGAAGAAGCTGACCACCACCTGGCGCTTTCCCCGCAGGCGGGCCGCCAGCGCGGCGCCGGTTGCGAGCGAAATCGTTCCCGCCACAATGGGCGCGGCGCCAAGAAATCCACAGCTCCTGTCAATCACGTGCATCGAGCCGCCGCGTCCGCCAGCGCAGCCGGTCTCCTTGCCGAACACTTCCGCGACCATCGCTTTCATATCACCGCCCTTGGCGAGGTAATGTCCATGGGAACGATGGTTGCCGAAAACCATATCAGCTTTCCGCAAGGCTGAACATAGTCCCACGGCAACGGCTTCTTCGCCGGAATACAAATGACAGGGACAACGGATGGTTCGCTTGACAATCGGATCAACCAAGCTTTCCTCGCAGAGCCTGATCCGAAGCATCTCGCGATAGAAACGCAACAGCAGAGTCTTTGGATACTCTTTCATTTATCAATCCAGCCTTCGTAATTGATCGCAAGCCTTTTTCAGTTCGGAATCGGTCTTGGCATAGCAGAAGCGAATCAGGTTCTCGCCTCCGCCTGCGTGGAAGAAAGCCGAGCCCGGCACTCCAGCCACTCCGGTTCTTTCGAGAATATGCATCGCCTTTTCCTTGCTGGTTTTCCCTGGCACACTTGACGCATCTGCGAGTACGTAATAGGCGCCCTGTGGAATGTGGGGCTTGAGACCGATGTCTTCCAGCGTCGAACAAATGAGGTCGCGCTTGCGGTCAAATTCATCAAGTAATCCCGAGTAGAACGAAGATGGAAGGTCCCTTATTCCGGCCGCCACGCCCATCTGCAGGGGGGCAGGGGCGCAAACGTAGATCAGGTCGCTGATATACCCTATCATCGCGGCCCACTTTTCGCGGCATACGCAATAGCCGATGCGCCATCCGGTAATGCTGTAGGTCTTCGAATAGCCGGAAATCGTTATCGTCCGATCCGCCAGTTCTGGGAGCGAACCGGGGCTGATATGACGCCGACTGTCATAAACAAAGTATTCATAGATCTCGTCCGTGAACACGAATAAATCGTGATGGGCGGCGAACTGAGCTATTCTTTTTAATTCCTGCTCCGTCCACACCTTGCCTGATGGATTTGCGGGCGAACATATCAAGATGGCCTTCGTTTTTCGCGACAGAGCCTTGTAAAGATCATCATCGGAGAACGTCCAGTCGGGCGGTTGCATCGTCACGTAGCGTGGCGTTGCCTCGATGGCCAGGAGGGTGTTGACGTGGTAGCCGTAGTACGGCTCGAAGAGTATAACCTCGTCGCCCGGATTCAGCAGAGCCATGCAGGCGCTGTACAGCGCCCCGGTTGAGCCGGCGCTCACCACCACTTCATTCTCGGGATTGACCTGGATGCCGTTGAAATCCAGCATCTTCTGAGCGATGGCATTCCTGAGCGCCGGCAGCCCGTCATGGCGAGTGTAGCTGTTGAAGCCGTCGTCCATTGCCTGCTTGGCCGCGGCGCTGACGACAGGCGGCACACCGATATCGCACACGCCCTGGGAGAGGTTCACGCCGCCGACCTTTTCGCACTCCAAGGTCATCACGCGGATTTCAGCCTGCGTGATGCTTTCCGTTCGCTTGCTGAGAGAAAGACTCATGGCTTATTCATATACTTTTCAGCAAGCAACATCAACAAAGAAAAAACCCCTAACGATTGTTCTTCAACAGCCGGCGGAGTCGGAGTAGATCAACCTGATCCTGTTCTCTGTATGTTTCCTTGCTGGCAATCAAATCAGGCAAATCCAGGAATGGCACTTTTATGCCTAATAATTCAATCATTTTGGCGCGTGGTGCCGCCTCCCGGTAATCAACCTTCCAAGCCCTGCGACTGATATCCACCTCAACCTCATCTGCCACCTTTACGACAACGTTCTCTTCAAAATCCCGTGGGTTCAGCTCTCTGGCCGCGTGATCTTCCATTTCCGACAAGGCATCAATAACGCGCTGATAGTTATCCCCGGATTCCTCGATAAGCAGATCCACATCCTCGGTGGTGCGGATCAAGCCGTGCAGGATGCAGGCATAGCCTCCGACCACAAGGTAACGGACATTGTGCTTATTCAAAAGAGCACACACGCGCAGAAGCGGAGTGATGGGGGCATCTGTCTTGCTGTTGTCGTCCGGCATTATTGCTACCTACCAGAGCCTGGGGTTGCGTTGTTTGGAGCGCCAACTCTCGTATTCCTCCCTTGTCTTCGCCTTGAACACAAATCCGCGAGGGCGAGGGTAGGGGTTCAGGATGTTCATCTCCTGGATGAGTTGCTCGGCCCGCCAGTATCCCTTTGCGGGATCCCTGAGAGATGACTGCGACCGACGCCGTCCGACGATTTTCTCTTTCATCTTTTCATTATCTCATCTCGCATCAAATCGTCAAGCAGCTTCCTGCGGAAATTGGCATTTTGCCGCAACTGGGAGGGCTTCTCGTAGAAGCGGTGCTCCCGCCGCGTCTACTTTAGCCGCCCGCGCTATCTGTCTGGGAGAGGGCAAGGTCTGAGTGTTGGCTAAGCCATTCGAATTGCTGGAAAGAGATCGCTGAAGGAGTTCCCCTTCCTGCTTTCCTGAGTTCCAAATTAAATGCTCTGCGACTCTGAGCGATGATGGTTCTGATCCGTTAAGTAGCAGCTGCGGATGCGAGTGTGATCCTGTTCATCCTGTCGAGGTATTTTTCCCAGATTGAATCAGGCGCGCGAGGATTGCTCCGATGACCGCCCCTGCGAGGTTGGCTAGGATGTCGCCCCACGAAAAGCAGCGCTGCGTCCAGATCATCACTCCCTGCAGCACTTCCATAAGTGCCCCGTACCCCGTGGCAATGCCCGCGATGAGGCAGTAGCGGAGTAGGGGATGACGAGTAGCGCGGCGCTGAAGCGTCCATCTCAGGATAAACGCCAAGCCCGCGTACATGAGCAGATGGATGAGCTTATCCTGATGCGGGAAAAGTTTCGGACCCTCGCCGAAACAATCTGCAGGCATTATGGAGAGAACGAGCAGGAGGAATGCGTAGGCGTAAAAGATCAGCCAGCGTTGCCTTGTCATTGATTTCATCATACCTGTGTCGGTTGGTCAGTGAGTCAGTTGGTCAGTTAGTCAGTGAATCGGTGGATCAGTGTGTCAGTGGAGGCTCTTGCAAAACCTTCACTGAACACGGCTACGACAAAGCGTGGCCCTCCAAACA
>CAYWJE010000192.1:0-6936 GCA_964458525.1 uncultured Verrucomicrobiota bacterium | reverse complement strand
ACATGCTGACGCCCTTGAACGGTCACAAAACATCCTCTTTCCGGATTGCCCTTATCTCACTTGCCGCCTCGTCGGACGCCCACCTGCCAGCTTCGAGCACAGCTTCGATATCGGAGTCCGATTCCACGTCGTGCGAATTCATAACTCTTTCCACGACTTCCGCTATGCCGGGGAAGGACAGGCTGCCCTTCAAAAATTCACGAACCGCCACCTCATTGGCCGCGTTCATGGCTGCTGGCATTGTTCCCCCGGCGGTGGTCGCGGAACGCGCGAGCCGGAGGCAGGGGAAGCGTTTTTCGTCCGGCTCCGAAAAGTGAAGCGCGCCGAGCTTTGCGAGGTCGAGCGGCGGGAGCGAGCCGTCCGCTCTGTCGGGGTAAGTGAGGGCATACTGGATAGCGAACCGCATGTCCGAGGCGCTGAGCTGGGCGAGAACGCTGCCGTCAACGAACTCGACAAGCGAATGCACGATGCTTTCCGGGTGAACGAGGACGGCAATCCGGTCGAGGGATATGTTGAACAGCCAGCGCGCCTCGATAAGCTCGAGCCCCTTATTCATCATTGTGGCGGAGTCAACCGTCACCTTGCGGCCCATTTTCCACGTCGGGTGTTTAAGCGCATCGCCTATTGTGACCTTGCTGAAATCAACATCCGGCCTGGCGGCGAAGGGTCCGCCGGAAGCGGTGAGGATGAGGCGTCTTATATGTTCGGGCCGTCTGCCTTCCAGACACTGGAGAATGGCGCTGTGCTCGCTGTCCACGGGAAGCAGGCGCGCGCCGGTCCTGGCCGCGGCATCGGTGACTAGCTTGCCGGCTGCGACCAGCGCCTCCTTGGTGGCCAGCGCGACATCCGTTCCCGCCGAGAGCGCCGCGAGAACGGGCTTCAGACCGGCGACGCCGACTATAGCCGCCAGCACGATATCCGCCTCTTCCCCGGCTGCGAGCTCTTCCATGCCGCGGGGACCGGAAAGAACTGTGACGTCTGGAAGGAGTTCCCGGCACTGGTTGGCCGCCTGCTCGTCCGCCACGGCAACGCGCTTGACGTTGAAGCGGCGGACCTGCTCGACGAGGCGCTTCACCCTGTTTTGGACTGCGAGCCCGACCACGCGGAACCGGTCTGGAAAAGCCTCGGCAACGCGAAGTGCGTTCTCGCCGATTGAGCCCGAACTGCCGAGGATTACGATGTTTCTATGTTTATTTGAGGACATACGCAGCATAGATGTAGAAGGCGGGGACGGCGAACAGGAGACTGTCGAGAATATCCAGCACGCCGCCCATGCCGGGCACGATCCCGCTTGAATCCTTAATGCCGGCGGAGCGCTTGAGCATGGATTCGCTCAGATCGCCCGCCATGCCGAGCAGGGGAAGCAGCAGGCCGAGTGCGAGGGTGTCAAGCCAGCTTACCGTGAGCTGTCCCATCCGTCCGCTGCAAACCAGGTGGAACACAATGCTGCCGGAGAGCCCGCAGAGAATCCCGCCGATGCTGCCTTCCCAGGTCTTGCCGGGCGAAATCCTAGGTATCAGTTTATGGCGGCCCCACCTGCTTCCTATGAAATAAGCTCCTATATCTGATGTCTTCACAACGGAAAGAAGGTAGAAAAACAGCAACCTCCCTGTTGTTCCCGTGAAGCCCAGTAAGCCCGGCGGTTCCCACGTGAAGACCAGCTTTGTGAAATAGTTAAAAAGCATTGAAATGTAGAGAACCCCGAATATAGTGCAGGCGGCTGTGGCCAACGGGTCGCCGTTCATCTTCTGCGGGAACAGCCTCAGGAACAGCGCCACCACCATGACTGTCAGCACAACGGGTTCGGGGCTGAGGCGGAAGCTACTCTCGAGCGCCAGCTCCAGCCAGGTCGCCACGATCAGCAAGGCGCCGAAGATCATGCCGATCCATTGAAATGATTCGCCCCCGGTTCGCGCCAGCAGGTGGTAGAACTCGAGAAGGGCCAGGGTGGATATCGTGACCAGCAGGATGCACACACCGAGCGATGGCATATAGAATGCGGGCAGAACTACGGCCAGTACCACGATGAATCCGCTTGGAATGCGTTTTGCCAGTTTCTCCATTGTCATTTTATATCTCCGAACCGCCTTTGCCTCTTGGCATACACATCGAGAGCCTTAAAGAACTCCTCCTCCCGGAAGTCGGGCCAGAAGACATCCGTGATGTACAGCTCAGCGTACGACAGCTGCCAGAGGAGAAAATTGCTAAGGCGCATCTCACCGCTCGTCCTTATCATCAGATCCGGGTCGGGCACATCGGGCGCGTCGAGATGGGCCGCCACCACGGATTCGTCTATTTTCGAGGGCTCCAGCTCGCCGGCCCGAACCTTTTCGGCTATCTTCCGCGTCGCGCGCGCCAGCTCATTGCGTCCGCCGTAGTTCAGCGCCAGAATCAGATGTGAATCAGCGTATTTCTCCGTGGCCCTGATAACGCGGTTGAGTCTGGTCCTGACGATACGAGGAAAGGCGTCCGGATTTCCGATAACGCGCAGACGGATGCGCTCATCGTGAAGATCCCGTTCATGGTTGCGCAGGAATTCGGTAAGCAATTTCATTAACACGCCTATCTCTGATTTGGGCCGCACCCAGTTTTCAGTGCTGAACGCATAGAGGGTGAGATACTTAACGCCGGCCTTTTTGCAGGCACGGAGAACAACCTGCACCGATTTTACGCCCTCGCGGTGGCCCTCGCTCCGGTCAAGACCGCGCTGCTTTGCCCACCGTCCGTTGCCGTCCATTATGATGGCAACGTGGCTTGGCACGGATGAAGCTGATGATGAATCTGACATTTACCGCTCAATCTCAATCTGTTGTAACCCGCCGTCGCATCGCCCCATCTTCCCGCTAATATGTGGTGATTATGATAGCACAAGGCCCGGGAAGCAAGCACGATTCCGGATCTTGAAAGATCGGGGCTAAGCGCATATTCTCTATTCCATGAAAACTGTGCTCGTTGCGGTCAACTGTTCATATAACCACACATCCCTTGCCGTTCCGTGCCTTCAAGCGGCATGCCAGGCGTGGGCTCCTTCATTTCCTGCTCCGGTGAAAAGGGAATTTCACATCCGCCAGGATGCGGCGGAATTAGCGCGCGAACTGGCCGGAGAGCGGCCTGACGTGATAGGGTTCTCCTGCTACATATTCAACATTTCAATCATTGCCGAAGCGGCGCGAATGGTGAGGACCATGCTGTCGGGCGTGACGATCCTCTTTGGCGGACCCGAGATGGCCGATGGCGGCGAGGAGTTCATCGAACGGCCCGGCGGACCGGACTACGTGATCAGGGGCGAAGGCGAGCTGACGTTCGCTCGATTCCTGAGATTCATCGGCGGTGATCACCCGGAGAAGGTTGAATGCATCGAGGGGCTCACGTGGAAGCGCGGCGGGAAGGCGGTGGTGAACCTGCCCGCGCCGCCGATTGAGCCGATGGACCGGCTCCCCTCGCCTTTCGCCGCCGGACTGTGCAATTTCGAACGGAAATTCATGCTCCTCGAAGCTTCGCGGGGCTGTCCGTTCAATTGCGGATTCTGTCTAAGCGGCGGGGACAGGCTCAGGGAGTTCTCGCTCGCTCGTGCGTTCAGCGATATTGATGCTATTGCCCGGCATGGCGTCGGGGAAATCCGGTTTGTTGACCGGACTTTTAATGCGCGTCCGGAACGCGCCGTGGCTATTCTCAACGACATGCGGCACAGTTACCCGGAATTGCGGGTTCACGTGGAGCTGGAGCCGTCGCTGTTGTCATCCAGGCATTTGCTCGCTGCGCTTGACAACGACCGTGTTCACGCGGAAATAGGTTTACAGGACCTGTCCGCGGAAGTTTTGAAGAATACGGGACGGAAGCCTCTTTCGCCACAATCCCTGGCTGCAGTGCGAAAGCTCTGCCGGGCATCGAAAGCGCGGATTCATCTCGATCTCATTGCCGGCCTTCCGGGCGCGACGCTGGAGGGCCTCTATCAAAACACCGATGCGCTGACGGAGTTCGCGCCGCGTGAGCTCCAGTTGGAGGTCCTCAAGGCGCTCAGGGGCACGGCCATGCGTGAATCGGCGGAAATCAACTACGAAGTCGGGCCGCCCTACGCGGTGACCCGCACCTCGACGATGACGGCCGCCGATATCCGGGATGCCCATCTGCTCTCAAGACTCGTGGACATGTTCTACAACGATCCGCATCTCGGGCCGGTCGTGATCTGCGCGCATGAACTGCTGATCGGAAGGGGCGGGCTCTGGCCATTATTCAGCCGGTGGTGGAAGGAACAAGGCCTTGATGCGTTTGGCATCGGCAAGATGAAAAAATTCGACCTGCTTCTTCGCTTCCTGAAGAGCTTAATGGCTGGCTCAGGCTCGCTGCCGGATGACGCGCGAAAGAGAGTCTTCGGGCAATGGGTCTTCCGGAGGCTTTGCCATGGAAAGTTAAGACCGCGCCGGGATATTGAAGGTGCGGAATATGTCGAGGGTGGAAAGCTTCCGAAAAGCTCCGGGCGGCTTCGCGAGATCGCCGGGCCGGTTTTGTCAGATGTCCGGCGGAACGTCGCGGGAGCATGGTGTGTTTGGCGGTTTGACTTTGACCCTGCGGATTCAAGAAACGTTGGACAAGCTGCGGAATACGCATGGATATGGGATAGTCCGCTCAGTCCGGCAAAGTCCGCCTGTTTAAGAATTGATCAGTGCGGACAAGCTCAGCCTTAATGCAGCGCGGCAGGTGTCTTTCTCAGTGCCTTGCCGAGGGAAAACAGAGCATTACCCGCCATTCGCGGCCGTGTAATTGCACCGTATCCCATACGGCTGTCTTGTGAACCTTCTCCGCGCTGCCAGCTTTTTGAAATACATATTCGCCTGACCCCGACTTTCCCGCTACGATCTTTTCTCCAAGGCTCAGAAGGGTTTCGTACTCCGCGTATAGCGGGTCGCTGAACAACATCTTTCCGATCTCGTCGCTGTCCTGATCGTATATTATTCTGCCGTCGGTCTGCATGATCCACAACTCGTATTCCGGCGGAATCTCCGCATTCTTAAGCAGGGGGGCGACGACGAATTCCGGCCGCATGACCAGGTTTATGGATCCGGCAAACTTGTTTCCGGCGCCGCTGACCGGGTGGGCGATCACTACGGCGGGAAAACCCTCCACCGCCACGAACCCGCTGCTGAGAAGGGGCTGTTGATGCCTGAGCATTTCAATCACGTGCTCCTGCCCGCTGATGTCACTACCTTCCACGTTCTTGTATTCCCGCGGTTCGATGTAGCGCAGGACTCCCTTCGTGTCAATAAATGAAGCCGTTGTCACAACCGGCTCCTGACCGATTATTTCCTTCAATAATAGCCTGGTGGCGGCTTCGTCTCCCGGACCCAACTTAGCGGATAGATCGGAAGCTATCCGATTCAGCGCCGCTTGCAGTTCCGGAACAAAACGCGAGAGGGAGATTTCAAGCTTTGGCGGCGGCGCAGCGACACCGCCTTCGATTCTCGCAAGAATCATCCACCACTCTATGTTCGGCAGTGCACGATACAGCGCATAACGGTCGCGGCCGCCCAGTTCATATTGCATTCTACCCGAGTTTGTCTTGAGTGCTTTTTCCATGGCATCTGCGAGCGACTTGCTGCCTTGCGTCAGGGAGTTCATGAAAATAAAATCCGCATCCTTGTCCAGCATGGTCAATCCTTCGGAATTCACAACAAACCATGTGCTGTCCGGAGGCAGATCCATCTCCCTATTAAGAGCCTGATGAAGATCATCCAGATACACCGAGGCTCCCAATGCACCGGTCACCTTTCCGTCAACCGTTATCGGGCAAGCCATCACTGCTGACTTCCGACCGGTTGAATGGCTGTATATTGGGAATCCCTTCACCGTGTTTCCGGCAAACAGGGGTTTGAAATATCCGCGATCGCCGATATTTAGATTGGTGAAATCCTCCTTAACCGAGTAGTAATTGCCGTCGGGCATGGCGTAGAAATAGACGCCGGGGGCGCGCTGCTTCAGATGCGCCAGATATGGTTTAATTGCCGGCCAGTTGCCGGCCCCCGCATCCGGAGTCATGGCGATCAATTCAAGAGACGACAGGACGTTCATGAGCCGCTCGTCCAGACTGAAGACGGCGGTGTTGAGAACATTGTCAGCGGGCAATAAATCGTATTGGATCGAAGGCTGATTCGCCAGCGAGCTTCTGCCTGACAACAGGGCAATAACCAACAACCAGACGAGGTGAAATCGCTTCATCTTTCCTCTCCTCCATTCAATACGTTCTGTCAAGAGTGCCAGGCTATCGGCCTCATCAACACTCTGTTTGTTAATGGGTTGCGACGCAAATGGCGCTTCCCTCCGTTTCCCGGCCATTTCGGCGGACGATTTGGGAGGTTTTTCTCGTAATCCGTAATCGTCAACCGGCCACTGTCTTCATTTTCGTTGCCCATGCTTTTTCATTAAACTTTTGACAGAACCATTCAACAAAATCGAATCCTCTTATTTGCCTTCGTCCGGCTTCTTGCGGTTCGCTTCAACCTGCGCCTTCATGATTTCCGCCTGGATTGCAGGCATAGTGTCCGCCATGTAAGGGCCGAGCTTCTTCATGGCCGACTTGCCGATGGGTGAGCCGTAAAAATCCGCGAGCGCGCTGATCTCGTCCGCCGTGAAATGTTTGACCATGGATTCCCTGATGGCCTTCGTCACCGCGACCATGTCCAGGTGCTTGGTCATATCCTTGAAGACGGTCCTCATTTCCAGAGGCAGGGTGACGGCCATAGTATCGGCCATATCCTTCATCATCTCCTCGGGAGGAGACGCCTTCAGGTAACGATTCACCTGCAGAGCGCGATTCTCGGGCGTGTCCTCTATGGCGAACACGGTTACAGCGATGCCCAGAACGACAATGATCAGCGCGCTTTTCATCTGACGGAAGTCCTTGAGGTTGTTCGAACAGGTTTCGATGCGGCGGCGAAGACG
>CAYWJE010000191.1:0-7009 GCA_964458525.1 uncultured Verrucomicrobiota bacterium | reverse complement strand
GTCGGCGTTCCGCCGACCGCATAGCTGAGTAGTTACCCTTTTTGTGACTTCCTTGAGCCGCCATAGCTTTTAGGCTACGGCGCTTTGCGACCTCCCGCCGTGCGGGACAGGTTTTGTGGCTATAATTTTCCTGTCTTTTCCCTCTTTTTTTCTTAACATTCTTTTTTAAGAGTCGGTTATAAGTTCTCTTGCATTATTTGATTTTATGGAATGGCGGTGGTATGGCTCCAACATTTCCAAAAAATATATTTGACAAGTCTTCGTGCCCACGGCATATTTCATCATATGAATATCGAAACGGCTGATTTGTCTCTCGTGAAGCTACCGCTTGTCGGTGTATTGGCGCCCGTATTGCGCCTTGCCGGCGGCCCTGTGTTCACGGTGGGACAGAGCCGTTGTTGAAGGCGTCCCAGGGCGCAGACATGAAGGCAGGACCCACCGTGAAATAACGGTGGGTTTTTTATTCCGGTCGGGAGGATAAGATTATGAGAACAGGTGTGGAATGTTTGATGGACGGGTTGAAGCGCGCGGGGGTGAAGACGATTTTCGGGCTGCCGGGCGGGTCGGTTCTGGATATCTTCGAGAAACTCTACCGCGCGCCGTTCGAGTTCATTCTCGTTAGGCACGAGCAGGGTGCGGCGCACATGGCTGATGGTTATGCGAGGGCTACGGGCAAGGTTGGCTGCTGTATGGTGACTTCCGGCCCCGGAGCAACGAATACCATCACTGGCCTTGCTAATGCCTATATGGACTCTATTCCGATGGTCTGCATCACCGGGCAGGTGCCATCGCACATGATCGGGAACGACGCATTTCAGGAGGCGGACATGACCGGCATCAGCAGGCCCGTGACGAAGCACAACTACCTGGTCCGGAACGTTGACGACCTGCCGCGCATAATCGCGGAGGCGTTTTATATCGCTGGCACCGGCCGGCCCGGTCCCGTGCTGATTGATATTCCGAAGGACGTGCAGCGGGCAAGGACCAATGCCCCCGATCCTGAAAAGGTCGAGATAAGGGGCTACCATCCGAATCTGGAGGGGCATCCCAAGCAGATCGCCCGCCTCGCTGAGGCCATCAACAGTGCGGAGCGGCCCCTGTTTTATGTTGGCGGCGGCGCGATATTGAGCAATGCGGCGGAGCTGGTGACCCGGCTGGCGCGCAAGGCCAAGTCGCCTGTGACGACGACGCTGCTGGGGCTCGGCGCGTTCCCGGAGACCGATCCGCTGGCGTTGCGCATGCTCGGAATGCACGGGAGCGTGGCGGCAAATCACGCGACCCAGGAGTGCGACCTGCTCGTCTCGATAGGCGCGCGCTTTGACGACCGCGTCACGGGCAAGATATCGCAGTTCGCGCCCAAGGCGCGAATCGCCCATATTGATATAGATCCCTCTTCCATCTCGAAAAACGTTCAGGCCGATATTCCCGTTGTCGGCGACGTGGCGTACGTGCTGAAGAAGCTGATCCCGCAGATCGAAACACGGGACCGCGGCAAATGGCTGACCATGGTGGGCGGGTGGAAAGAGAAGCACCCCTTTGACTATGACAGGGACGATTCGAAGCTCATGCCTCAATATGTTATCGAGCAGATTTACGAGATCACGAAGGGTGACGCGATAATCGTGACCGAGGTGGGCCAGCACCAGATGTGGGCGGCGCATTTCTTCAAGTACACAGTGCCGCGTACCTTTATCTCGTCCGGCGGCCTCGGCACGATGGGCTACGGTCTGCCCGCCGCTATCGGCGCTCAGATCGGAAGGCCTGACAAGACGGTTGTGGACATCGCCGGGGACGGCAGCGTGCAGATGAACTTTCAGGAGCTGGTCGTGGCGGTGGAGCACAAAGTGCCTATCAAGGTCGTGATCCTCAACAACGGCTACCTCGGCATGGTGAGGCAGTGGCAGGAGATGTTCTACAACAAGGAGTATTCAGCCACCTGTCTCGGCAGGGTCGGGCGCCCGAAGATGGAGAAGATTCGGAAGTGCCGCGACTCGAAGTACCTGCCGGACTTCGTGAAGCTTGCGGAGGCGCACGGCGCCCTGGGGCTGCGGGTGGAGAAGAAGAAGGACGTTGTCCCGACGCTTAAGAAAGCATTTGCGTCGGACCTGCCTGCGGTGATCGAGTGTATCGTCGAAAAAGAAGTCAACGTGTATCCCATGGTGCCGGCGGGCGCTTCGCTCACCGAGATGATTCACAGCATGGCTTGAGAAAGGAATAATCTATGAAACATATAATATCCGCCATGGTGGAAAACCAGCCTGGCGTGCTCGCGCGCGTGGTGGGTCTGATTTCGGGGCGCGGCTACAATATTCACAGCCTGAACGTGGCGCCCACGCAGGATCAGACGATGTCCAGAATAACGATGGTCGTTCTTGGCGATGATCATATAATTGAACAGGTTATAAAACAGCTTAACAAGCTGGTTGACGTGGTGAAGGTGTATGATCTCACGGGAGAGAAATACCTCGGTCGCGAGCTGGTGCTCGTGAAGGTGCAGGCGACATCTAAAAGCCGCACCGAGCTGATAGACCTGGCCACCCTGTTCCATGCGCGCATCGTTCAGGTGCGCAACAGGTCCATGACTATCCAGATGGTTGGCGGCGAAGACGAGGTCAGCAACTTTCTGGAGCTGATAAAATCGAACGGAATTCTCGATCTCTCCCGGACCGGCGTCATAGCGGTTGGCAATCCGGAAGAGGAGGCCAGGAATGGGGGATGAGGGTGGTGGAAACTGCGGCGGGACAGGCTGCCCCGCCCTACCGTTGGAATTGCTGGTAGGGCCGCACAGCCTGTGCGGCCGTCAAATGTCCGATGTGTGAGTGGTTACTGAGATTTTCCAGACGGGAACGGGGGAATATGAAAAAGAGAAAAATACTGATATTTGACACGACGCTGAGGGACGGCGAGCAGTGTCCCGGGGCGAGCATGAACCACAGGGAGAAGATGCAGATTGCCCGGCAGCTGGCGCTCCTGAATGTTGACGTGATCGAGGCCGGGTTTCCCATAGCCTCGCCCGACGATTTCCGGTCGGTACGAATGATCGCGGAGACGATCAAGGGTCCCAAGATCGCCGGGCTCGCCCGCAGTCTGAACAAGGATATCGAGCGCTGCGCTGAGGCGGTGGCTCCAGCGGGCAACAGGGGCAGGATCCACGTGTTTCTCGCCACCTCCCGCATTCACAGGGAGTTCAAGCTGAAGAAAAGCAGGTCGGAGATTCTGAAACTGGCGACCGGCGCCGTATCCTACGCGCGCAAACTGTGCAAGGACATCGAGTTCAGCCCGGAGGATGCGTCGCGCACCGAGCCGGCTTTTCTCGCCGAGGTGACGCGGGCCGTAATCGAGGCGGGCGCCTCGACGGTTAACATTCCCGACACTGTGGGTTACGCCGAGCCCGTCGAGTTCGGCGCCCTGATCGCCTACCTCTTCGAACACGTGCCGAACATAGAGGACGCGATAATTAACGTGCATTGCCACAATGATCTTGGCCTGGCCGTGGCAAATTCTCTTGCGGCTGTCCGGAACGGGGCCGGCGGGGTGGAGTGCACCATCAACGGGCTGGGCGAGCGCGCCGGCAACTGCTCGCTCGAGGAAGTGGTGATGGCGATGCGCACCAGGTCGGATGTTTTCAAGGTGGAGACCGGCATACGGACGCGCGAACTGTACAAGACCAGCAGACTGGTCAGCAGTCTGACGGGGATGATAGTCCAGCGCAACAAGGCTATTGTAGGCGCCAACGCATTCGCGCACGAGGCGGGCATTCACCAGGACGGCATCCTCAAGAAGCGCTCCACCTACGAAATAATGCGCGCGGAGGATATCGGGATCGAAGGATCCGAGCTGGTGCTCGGCAAACATTCCGGCCGGCACGCCATTATGGACAGGCTCTCGAAAATGGGATTCAAGATGAAGCCGGAAGAGCTGGACCGCGCCTACCAGCGGTTTGTAGACCTGGCGGACAAGAAGAAGGCGGTGTATGACGACGACCTGATTGCCATCGCACGCGACGAGATGGAGGACATTGACGGCGTGTATCTGCTCGACTACCTGCACGTGGCGACGGGCACGAACACAGTTCCGACTGCGACCGTTCGGCTCAAGAAGGGCGACGAGGTCATACAGGATGCCGCGTGCGGTGACGGCCCGGTGGACGCTTCGCTCAAGACGATAGACAGGATAACGGGCCTTCAGGGAAAGCTGTTCGACTACTCCATACAGGCCGTGACCGTGGGCAAGGATGCGCAGGGCGAAGTGAGCGTGAGGGTCGCCTTTGGAAGCGATATCGTGAGCGGCAAGGCGGCCGGCACGGATATCGTGCAGGCCAGCGCCTCTGCCTACCTGAGCTGCGTGAACCGGCGCCTGCTTCTGCAGAAACACCAGAAAGAAGTGAAGGCCAGTGGGCGTGCTCGCAGACGAAAGTGACGGGGTGGTTCTTCAATCCTCTCAGGGGGGGTGAATTGGTGAATCAGTGGGTCAGTGAGTCGGTGAAGATGAGAGGGTGAGAAGTTCAGAAGTTTAGACGGAAAGGGAGTTTTCTCGCTAAGGCACAAAGACATCAAGATGAAGGAAGTGGAAGAGGGAAGATCTTCCTTGGTGTTTCGTCGATAATGCACCCTTGGCGGCGGGAGAGGCTTCTTGATTATTCTCGGCGTTTTCTTTACAGTATGGGCTACTTCAGACAAAGCTAAACAAAATAAAATTCTATTAAACATGAGCAACGGCAGCCAGAAGCAAATCGGCGCGAAGACGGAACTCTTCTCTGTTTTCGGGCATCCGATCGGGCACACACTCTCGCCGGCGATGCACAACGCGGCGTTCAAGGCAATGGGCCTCGACGCGCTCTATCTGGCGTTCGATGTGCCGCCTGCGCGGCTCATGAACACTCTGGAGGTGATGGCCGAGCTCGGGTTCCGCGGCATCAATCTCACCGTGCCGCTCAAGGAAGAGGCGTTCAGAAATATAGCCACCCTGAGCGAGTCGGCCCGGATCCTTGGCTCCGTCAACACTGTGAAGATGGCGCCCGGCGGGCTTGAGGGACACAGCACGGACGGTGACGGGTTTCTCATGGGCATCAAGGAGGCTTTCGACCTGTCGGTCAAGGGACTCGATGTGATGGTGCTCGGCTGCGGCGGGGCGGGGCGCGCGGTGGCGATAGCGGCGGCCCGAGTCGGCGCTGAGCGGCTTCTTATCACCGATCTCGACGAGGCGCGCGCGAAAAAGCTCAGCTCCGAGATCAACGCCTTCGCGGGCGCGGGGAAAGCGCGGGCCGTTGCGGCGGACGCAGGTTCATGGCGGCGTGCATCCCTCGATGCCGAATTGGTGGTGCAGGCGACGCCCGTAGGCATGCGCCCGGACGATAAGCCGCTGCTCGGAGCGGACGCTTTCCGTTCCGGCCAGTGCGTCTACGACCTGGTCTACATGTTCCCCGAGACCGGCATGATGAAGGCGGCGCGCTCGGCGGGCGCGAGGACTGCTAACGGGCTGAACATGCTGCTCTTCCAGGGCGTGCGCTCATTCACGATATGGACCGGAAAGGACGAGCCGGTCGACGTGATGCGCCGCGTGCTCGAAGAAGCGGTGTACGGGAGATCATGACCGCATATTATTTTCTATCATTTCTATCCTTCCTGCTCGGCGCGTGCGCGGGCAGTTTCGCGAATGTCTGCATTTTCAGGATGCCTCGTGATCTTTCGGTGGTCTTCCCCCGTTCGCACTGTCCGAAATGCGAACACATGATCGCGTGGTACGACAATATCCCGCTGTTGAGCTTCTTCCTGCTCCGCATGAAATGCAGACATTGTGGGGCGCGAATATCGCCCCGCTACCCGCTGGTCGAGCTGGTCACCGGCTTGATTTTCCTTCTCATCTGGATGCGGTTCGGAATGGATCCGCGCACACCAATCTACTGGCTCTTTGCCACCGGGCTGGTGGTGGGCACGTTTGTTGATTTCGAGCACATGATCATACCCGACAGCATCACCGTGGGCGGCATGGTTGCCGGCCCGCTTTTCAGCCTGATCGCGCCGTCGCTGCACGGACAGCTTACCGCCTACGCGGGGCTGCGCTCATCTCTGTTGGGCCTTGTGGCGGGCACTTTGCTTCTCTGGGCCGTGGCGCGCCTGGGCACGCTCGCCTTCAGGAAAGAGGCCATGGGGATGGGCGATGTGAAACTGATGGGCACGGTCGGCGCATTTCTAGGGTGGAAGGCGGTGCTTTTCACCGTCATGGCTGGCGCCGTTGGCGGGTCAATCGTCGGCATTTCCTTTATCCTCGCCGGCCGCAAGACGCTTGGCAGCCGGATACCCTTTGGACCGTACATCGTGCTGGGCGCCCTGCTGTGGATGCTGGGTGGGTCGGAATGGTGGGGAGCCTATCTCGAATGGCTGACGAGATGAAAAATGCCAATATCGTGCTTGTGGGGTTCATGGGGACCGGGAAGAGCGCGGTCGGCGGCAGGCTGGCCGCAAAGTTGAGCCGCCGGTTTGTTGACCTGGACGGGTTGATTGAGAAACGGGCCGGCAAGCCCATACCGCTGATCTTCAAGGAGGACGGTGAGCCGCACTTCCGGGAGATGGAGCGAGAACTCGTGCAGGAAGTCGCCCGGGAGAAAGGGCTGGTTGTCGCCGCGGGCGGCGGCGTTGTCTTGAATCCCGCCAATATCGAGGACCTGAGCCGATCGGGGCTTGTCGTGTGCCTCTCCGCATCGGGGGAGGAATTAATCAGGCGGCTGAAGTCGTCAACTGACCGGCCGCTGCTCGCCGAAGGCGACTTGGAGAAGAAGATATCGGAATTGATTGGCAGACGACAGAAGCTGTACAATGCCATCTCCTGCCAGGTTGACACCAGCGGGCTCACGGTTGACGAAGTGGCGGTGAAGATATTGGAAATATTCGTAAATAGTAGTTACCATTGAAATACATACAAAATAGCCATTGTTCTGGAGACGGCGGTCCTCGCCGTTTTCCATCCGGCGGGGACCGCCGGCTCTCCGCCTCGGGCGGATCTGCCGGTG
>CAYWJE010000190.1:0-7042 GCA_964458525.1 uncultured Verrucomicrobiota bacterium | reverse complement strand
TTATCCCATGTTTTTTACATATTACTGAAACCGCGCCACAGTTCAAGAAGTTACTTGCGAAAGTTCCACGGCGCCAACTTGATCTTGACAACCCGTCGGACAACGAATAAGTTACCACAAACATTGGGTTTTAATCAAAAGTGGGAAGCAGCGATATGAGCAAATTGGCGTTACTGGGCGGATCCAAGACGGTGAAACACAACAAGCCTGATCTCTTCGCCTGGCCAATTATCACGAAGGCGATCGAGAAGCGGGTTCTTGATGTCCTGCGCCGCGGCGCGATGTCCGGAACGGACGTCACCCGCGAGTTCGAAAAGGGCTTCTCGGCATGGCACGGCATGAAATATGCGCTCGGCCACAACACGGGCACCGGCGCGCTCAACGCTGCGATGTATGGTCTGGGCATAGGCCATGGCGACGAGATAATCTGTCCGAGCGTCACCTACTGGGCATCCTGCATTCCCGTATTCTCGCTTGGCGGGACCGTCGCTTTCGCCGATATTGATCCTGACACGCTCTGCATAGACCCGGTTGACATGGAGCGGCGCATCACCAAGCGGACGAAAGCCGTTGTGGTGGTGCATTACTGCGGAATGCCGTGCGACATGGACGCGATCATGAAGATCGCCAGGCGCCGGAAGATAGCCGTGATAGAGGATGCCTCACACGCCCACGGCGGACTCTACAAGGGACGAATGGTGGGCACTTTCGGGGACGTTGCATGTTTTTCGCTGATGAGCGGCAAATCTTTCGCCGTCGGCGAGGCCGGCATACTGCTCACCAACAACAACCGCATCTACGAGCGCGCAATCGCCTTCGGCCACTACGAGCGGCACCGCGAGCTCACCATCCCGGAGCTCAAGGCGACGGCGGGCTATCCGCATGGCGGGTTCAAATACAGGATGCACCAGCTCAGCTCGGCGGTGGCCGTGGAACAGCTCAAGAACTACCCGAAGCAGATGGCGGAGATTGACAAGGCCATGAATTATTTTTGGGACAAGCTCGAAGGCATCCCCGGCATAGTCGCACACAGGCCAAAGAAGGGATCGCGCTGCACCATGGGCGGCTGGTACTCATGCCGAGGACTCTACCGCGGTGAAGAGCTGGAAGGTCTGTCCGTTGGCCGATTCTGCGAAGCTGTTCGCGCCGAGGGTGGAATCGCATCTCCCGGCGCCAACGCGGCAATGCACCTCCATCCGTTTTTCAACACCGTTGACGTGTACAACCAGGGGCGGCCGACGCGGATCGCCAATCTGCCCAAGGGCGTGGATATCCGCGAAAAGCCCGGCAGCCTGCCGGTGGCCGAGGGCCTGCAGCAGCGGATTATGTCGATTCCGTGGTTCAAGAAGTACCGCCCGGCAGCCATCAGGGAACACGCAACGGCCTTCAGGAAGGTCATCGAGAATTACAAAGACCTGTTGCCGGGCGACAAGAAGACGGAAGTCAAGGGATCGGCCGGGCTGTTTGCCAGGAAATGATTAAACCTCAGACCTCCTGAGCCGGGCAAAGAAGGATCACGCCTCTGATGCTCTTTAATGTTCCAGGAAGAACTTGACGCATGTTCCGCACAACATGTTCCACGTCATATTATCACATCATGTCTGACAAAATCTTTCCTGGCACTGTCTGGAGCATTACCCGTTAATTTTCAGACTGAAGACAGCCGGGCTTTCCGGAAAATGATTTGGCATTTATACATGTGACTGCTCGCAGGATTATGTGTAATTTTTTTTGCATGCGACAGCATGCGTTGGAGTGCGCTGGCTTTGCCAGCGCTTTCACTTCTGTGGCTTGCGTGGCTGGGGGCGAACCGGCTAAGCCCAGTGCGGATCCAAAGCGGCGGCATGTCCGCCGCACTCCAAAGCGCTTCGCGCAAATTGCTTAATCATGCTGATACCAGCCCTGTTACTGAGCTCGTGAACGGTTAAACAAAAAAGCCCTGCCCGCGAAAGCAGACAGGGCTTTTCCATCCGAAGCTATTTCTTTTTGAATATCTTATTGAATATCGTCTTCTTATCTATCTTCTTGGTGCAGAAAAACCAGTCGTAACACTTCATATCCTTCTTGCCGGCCATTCTCTCCTTCGCGACCCCGCACGACCCTGCGGTGGGCACAATCACTTCATCGCCGGGCCGCCAATCAGCCGGTGTGGCAACGGAGAACGCATCCGCGGTCTGGAGTGCAATGATAATGCGGTAAAGCTCATCAAAATTGCGGCCCATGCTCAAGGGATAATAGAGAATCGTGCGGATGATGCCCTTCGGATCAATCACGAAGACCGCCCTGACGGCCTTCGTTGAGCTCTCGCCCGGCTGGAGCATCCCGTACTTGTGCGCGACCTGCATGCTGATGTCCTCGATCAGGGGAAACTTGATCTCGACATTCTTCATTCCCTTGTACTCGATCTTATCCTTGATCGTTCGCAGCCATGCTATGTGACTGTACAGGCCGTCAACCGAGAGGCCGACCAACTTGCAGTTGGCCTTCTCAAACTCGCCCGCAAGCGAGGCGAACGCCATAAACTCCGATGTGCAGACAGGCGTAAAATCAGCGGGATGGCTGAAAAGTATGACCCAACTGCCCGCATACTGCTTTGGAAAATCAATATCACCCTGCGTGGTTACGGCCTTGAAGGTTGGAGCCTTCTCTCCAATCAACGGCATGCGCGCTGCTTCCTGTTTGGCTTGAGCTTCCATATTTCTCCTTGTTAATCCTGTTTAGTATTATCTATTTTTCTCAATCGGGGTTTCACGGAGCAAGTTGCCCAGACAAGCGTCCAGCGGTTGGAACCCTCCTTTTCGTTCCATGTTAATTAGTATCACGAAGCAGGCAGACTTGTCCAGCATTAAAACAGAGCACCTGATTCGTCACCGGTTCTTCTGCAGTGGCATGAGCGCCCTCGCTCGTGGTCCTGAACGAAAAACATAAAACAGAAGAGAAGTACCACGAGCGGGGACGCTCCTGCCACGGGGGACGCATGCGGTTCCGGAGTGCGGCGGGCGCTATGAGCCCGCTGGCGTTGGTTAAATCGCAGATGAGCCATCACCTTATAAGGAAAAACGTGAACAAGCTCTCGAATATGATGCCATATATCAGTTTCATGCCGGCAAGAATGGCTATCCATGCTCCCCAGTGCAGCTTGAAAGCCTGGGTGAAAGGGGCCATTATGGCCAGGAGGACGCACAGGATCGCAATGGACTTGAACAAGTGCCAGGCATCGGTAAAGGCCACCAGCGCCGTCGAACTCAGGAAGAAAGCCTCGCCCTGCGCCGGATCGCCATCCTTCCATTTGTTCTTCCATGATATCCTCGGGTCCGACCAGTTCATCATCGCCGGACTGCGGGAGAACACGCTCTTGTCATAGCGAAAGGAAAGCGTGTCCATCACCGCGTTGGACGCGGCGGCGCAAACGAATAGAAGAAAGGACACCGCCGCAGCCATCACAAACCTGTTATGTTTAAGACGCAAATCATCCCTCTTTAGTGAACGATTCAAAAACCGAAACGGCATTCAGTGTCGGGGTCTCGGGCTGCATCGGCTTAGCCGGGGCGAGAATGTACCCGCCGCCTCTATGAGGTCCGGGATTATATCGGCCACCGACCCGCACGAATGCGACATCACGATCTTGCCGTGACTGTGCACTGCCTCGTATATTTTCGCCCAGCGCGGCTTGAGAAAACGCCGCCAGCGCTCGGGACCTATGATCACCCCGCGCTGGTCGCCCCAGTCGTCCCCGAAGAGAATCGCATCAATCGGCAAATCGGCCGTATACTCCACGAACGAGAGGTACAGGTTCATCAGCCTGTCGAGGACCTCCTCGAAGAAATCGGGCTCGGCTATCGCATCCATCAGGATATTCTCAAACCCGCGCAAGTTCCAGCTGCGTTCAAAAAGACCCCACCCCAGCACTCCGACCTTGAAACTGTCCGGGTGTTCACTGAACGTTTTTCCGGCCGCTTTCTTCCATTCAGGCCGGAAGAAAGACTCAGGCTTCGGGAACTCGTACCCGTCAAAAGTCGGGTTCGGCAGCGGCGGCTTCTCCATATGGCCATGCATTGAATAGACTTCGCGCACCACGAACTCAAGCGGCACTTGCCTTCGGGCCAGCTCACGCAGGCGATTGAGTTCATTCTTTTCAAGCGAGTAAGGCATGGTTGACTTTGCTCTTATTGAGCTTACCGGCCGACATTGTCAAAAGAAACCGGACGAGGTGTCAATCCACCGTCACCTGACTGCCCCACCAGTCTTCATTGGGCTGCCAATCCGCATCGAGATACGAAGCATGCTCGGCTTCAAGCTTGGGCATCAGTTCATTCCTGAGAGTGAGCAGTCGCACGTTTTCCTTCTCCGGTTCATACTGGGGATCCGGCTCCGGAAACCTGGCGCTTGTTTCTGACAGCCATGTATCCAGGCGCCGCCTGAGTTCCCCTGCCCTCCGCGACTCGAACGCGGCCACATCATTCCGCTCGCCCGGATCAGCTTCCAGGTTATAGAGTTCGTCATGGCCGTCCTCATAATAACGGATCATCTTCCACGACCCGCTGCGAATGATTGACGACGGATCGCCACCCTGGTTCCCATAGTGCGGGTAGTGCCAGAACAGGTCGCGCCCTGCCAGAGCCTTGTCGGTTCGACCGTTTAAGAGTTTCGAAAAACTCATGCCGTCCACCGCCTGCTCACCCGGAACGTCCAGTCCGGCAAGTTCCATAAAGGTCGGATAGAAATCAATGCCCGAAACCGGCACATTGCATGACGAGCCCGGCTTGACGAGCCCCGGGAATCTCACGTAGAACGGCTCGCGAATGCCGCCCTCCCACTGGCGCCCCTTTCCACCCCTCAGCGGGAGCATTGACGATGAAAAAGAATCGCCGGATGAAACCCCGCCATTATCGGAGGTGAAAACAACTATGGTGTTTTCGGTAAGACCATTTTTGTCGAGTTCGTCCAGAACAAGTCCCACGGCGTCATCCATGGCCTCTATCATGCCGGCATATACGGGACAATCCTGCACCTGTCGAACAGGAAGGCCTCCCTCGAAAATGAAACGACTCCCCGGCGCTTCGCCCGCAACGGCCTTGAGTCTGAATTTCTCCCAGCGGTCACGACTGGTCTGGATGGGACCGTGTACCGAATAGAATGACAGGTATGCGAGAAACGGATGATCCTTGTTGACCCGGATAAACTTCGCCGTTTCGCGTCCGAGCCGCATCGGCAGCAATTCACCCCGAGGCCCGTCCTCAAGTTTCGGATTCTTGAAGGGCGCAAAATAACCGCCGGGGGGCGAGCCAAAATGGCAGCCGCCCTTGTTGATCTCGAACCCGAAATCCTCCGGGTATGCGCCCTCCGAGCCGCAATGCCATTTCCCGGCAAAGAACGTGCGGTAGCCCTCGCGCCGCAAGACTTCGGCAAAGGTGATTTCGTCCGGCATCAGATTGTGTTCGTACTCCGGCGGCAGCATCTTGTTGAACCGCTGATGCTTCCTCCATCCCTCTCCGAACGACGCGCCAATCCAATCGGTGATGCCGTGCCTCGTGGGATACTTGCCGGTCAGGATGGAAGCGCGGGAAGGACTGCAGACCTGGCAAGCGGCATAGCCCTGCGTGAACATCATTCCTTCATGCGCGATCCTGTCTATGTGTCTGCTCTCATAGAAGGCGCTGCCGGCTGATGAGAGATCGCGCCAACCCAGATCGTCCGCAAGAACAAAAAGTATGTTAGGCTGTTTCATGCTGGAATGTTTCATAATTCGTAAATCCTACACCCTTAAAACACGAAAGACAATCAACAAGCAAACCTTCTTTTCTTCTGTTGAAACAGAAGACAACAAGAGATAGACTCTCCCCAGACAACAAGAAGACCTCGCGGTGAGTACCCTGGGTTAAAGATTCGAAAAGGGAAATGCTGATGAACGATACAACAGAACTTCTCAAACAACTGATGGAATTCCGGCCCGTGAGCGCGGACAGAGCGAGGGTCAACAAGGCTGTTGAATTCATGCATGAATACCTCGCAGGCGCTGGACTGTATACGATCGTGGAGGATTTCAAAGGCCTGAATGTGCTCTATGCGGCGGCAAGGAAAACAAAAACGCCGGCCATTCTCTTCAACGCGCACCTCGACGTCGTTCCGGCCGACGATGCAACGTTCCGCTACCGCGAGCGCGGCGGCTGGGTGTGGGGACGCGGGTCCGGCGATTGCCTCGGCAACTGCGCTGTGCTTGCGCGAATGCTTGTGCAGGCGCCGAAGGGCGCCGATGTCGGCGTAATCTTCTCCAGCGATGAGGAGATCGGAGGAGAATCGGTTGTACACATGATCAAGAAGGGATTCCGCGGCAAACTGATAATAATAATGGACACCATCAGCCCCGGCCACGAAATTACGCTTGCGCACAAGGGAATGCTCACGCTCAGACTTATAGCCAAAGGCAAGACCTGCCACGGTTCATCCCCCTGGCTGGGGAAAAATGCCATTGACCGGCTGATCGAGGGCTATGGGAAGATCAAGCACCTATTTCCGCGCGTCAAGCCGGGCGACGAATGGCACACCACCTGTTCGGCCAATATCATTTCGGCAGGCAGCGTGTTCAACAGGGTGCCGGATCAGGCCGAGATGACGCTCGACATCCGATTCACCTGCACCCCCGCCGAAGCGCGGAAGCTCGTGGCAAAGGTGCGTTCGGCCTCGGGACTGAAGGTGAAAGTGGAGACATTTATTCCCGGCGTTATGGGCGACGAGAACAACCGGCTTCTGAGCGAACTGCGCGCTTTCATGTCGGACCGCCTCAAGCGTCCAATAGGAGTGACGCGAATGAACGCAGCCACCGATGCCCGCCATTTCAGGGTTCTCAAGGCGCCGATCGCCATGATGGGCATTCCATACAAAAACCCGCATGGCGCCGACGAACGCGCGAACATAAAGGGAATGCTCACTTATCAGGAAATGCTGACCGATCTGTGCCGGACGGGGCTACCGGGCCTCGCAGCGAAGTGCTAGCCAAATGTATTTGAAATTCGTTTTGGTGTAAAGCCGCGTTAGTGAAGTT
>CAYWJE010000189.1:0-7062 GCA_964458525.1 uncultured Verrucomicrobiota bacterium | reverse complement strand
GCGGCGGTTGTACGGACCGCGGAGTGAGAAGTATCATCCGGATCAGCTTTTTTTCGACAGTGTGCTCAAGGAGAGCCAGGGCACGGAGCCGGCGGAGCCCGAACCGACGGTTCAGGTCAAGGCCACCGTGCGGCGGAAGGCCCGTCCGCACGGGCGAATGGCAATTCCCGATCATCTTGAACGCGTCGACGAAGTTTTGGACTTGCCCGAAGAGCGTAAGGTGGATTCCGAGACGGGCCGGGCGCTGGTGAAGATTCGCGATGAGGTCTCCGAGAAGCTCGCCTGGAAGCCGGGGCAATGGTTCGTGCGGCGGTTCATCCGTCCGATTTACGCGCATCCGGACCGGATGAGCGACAAGGCGGGCATTTATGTGCAGCCGATGCCGGATGCTCCGGTGGAGAAGTGCAAGGCGGACAACAGCGTTCTGGCGCTGGTGGCGGTGAAGAAGTATGTGGACCACCTGCCGCTGTACCGGCAGCGGGAGATATTCCAGCGCGAGGGCATTGACGTGGCGCCCTCGACCCTGAACGCCTGGGCGATCGAACCGATCCTGGCCTGCACTCCGTTATACGAGGCGTTCAAAACGGATGTGCTCAGTCGCCCGGTGATCTTTACCGACGATACGCCGGTTGATATGCTGCAGGAAGGTTTGGGACGGACGAAAACGGCGCGGATGTGGGTCTATGTGGGAAGTTGCGGTCCGCCGCACCGATTCTTCGACTTCACCGAAGACCGGCGCAAGAAGCGGCCCGGTCGGGTTCTTGCGAAGTATGCCGGGTTCGTGCATGCGGACGCTTATTCGGGATACGATCACCTGTTCGAGAACTCCTCGCGCATTATCGAGGTAGGGTGCTGGAGCCACGCCAGGAGGAAATGGGACGAAGCTCTCAACTCCGCGCGCATGCCGTGCACGGAAATGCTCTTGCGCATCCGCGCGTTGTACAAGGTCGAGGCCCGCATCAAGGGGGAGAAGCCAGAGTCACGCTTGGCGGTTCGCCAGGCGGAGTCGGTTCCCCTGCTTGACAAGTTCTACGAGCGGCTTACGGAGATCAGCGCCGAACGCGTCGTGCTGCCGTCTTCGCTCCTTGCCAAAGCCATCGGCTACGCGAGCAACCAGCGCGAGGCGCTCTCCCGCTTCACCACCGATGGCCGTTTGGAAATCGACAACAACTGCGCGGAGAATGCGATTCGCCCGCTCGCGCTGGGCCGGAAGAACTTCCTCTTCGTTGGCAGTCCCCGCGGCGGCAAGGCATGCGCCATCGCGCTGACTCTACTGCAGAGCGCCAAGGCCGCCGGCATCAACCCCTACGAATATTTGCTCGACATCTACAACCGCCTCATGAGCCATCCGGTCAACCGCCTGCATGAGCTCCTGCCGGCCGCCTGGAAGAAGTCCCGCCCCTGACGCCCACATTCACCGCCCCCCGCGTCCGGTCGAATCATCGCGGCACCCGCCCTGTGGCCTACTGGTTTAACAGGGTGCTTACGGTGAAGTAGACCGTCAGTGTTAGGCAAGCATCCTGAGTGTTTGGATTGAGAATCACCAGGGATTCGTGCCCATGCGGTTCCTGATTGCCGGGTTGCGGAATGTCCCCATCCGGGAAAAACCATGTTGTTTTGCCTGTTGCCCGTGCCATCACATTGACTCCCTCTTCCGCTCTTCAGCAATCGACTTCAATAAGCTCCATATGCGATCCGGAATTCAGCATTTCGGCCGGCCCGCTTTCCGTAACGCGCAACCCGTTTTCCCAGCGCAGGCCAAACTCCTGAGCGTGGAAGAAGGTATCGGCCTGGAAGGTCATGTTGGGCTCAAGCATATACTCGCTGATGGACTCCATCCAGGGCTGTTCCACTTCCATAAGGCCAAGGCCGTGGCAGGGACCGTATAGATAATATTTTTCCATGCCCTCAGCTTTCACCAGCGCTTCATATTTGACAACGGCTTCCTTGGCGACCATTCCGGCCTGTACCAATTCGTAGGTCTTGTAATGCATCTCCTTCCCGTATTCGATGAGCGTGCGTTGCGAGTCGGTCATTTTGCCCAAGCAGATGGGACGACCAACCGATGGAGAGTAGCCATCCACTTTTCCGCCGACATTGATCTGCACAATGTCACCCTTCTCCAACTTGCGATGCGTGCCGCGCGAGATGGCGTTGGTCGTATTTTTTCCGCCAAAGGCGTAGACCGTGTGGGCCTCGCATTCAGCGCCATTAGAATACAGCTCATGGATGGCAATGCCGGCAAGCTCCAGCTCGGTCATTCCGGGCTTTACGGCCTTCAGCATTGCCTCAAGCGCCAGCTCGCCAAGACGCAGACCTTCTCGCAGGCAGGCCAGTTCCGCCGGGGACTTCATCCCTCTAAGCCGAGTGGTAATGCGATCGGCGTTCACGATCTCGGCCTGGGGATAGGCCGCGCGGAGCCCTTCATACATCGCCATGTTCGTGCAGAGGTATCCGGCCACACCAATCCGCTTTACATCCGTGACCCCGATCGACTCAAAGACCGCGTTGTAGCTGCTGCCAGCCGCCCCGGGGTAGGCCGGATCGGCTGTTTCGCGATATTCTTTCATCAAGTGAATATTGCTGAGGTGGCTACGCCCTTTGGCGAACTCTTCGGACTCCAGCCCTACCATTAAGGCGGATTTTCCGGACGGCGCGATCGCCACGCCCCCCATCTCGAAGAGAGGCCAATAGGACGAGAAATACCGAACATTGGAGGCGTCGGCTTCATTCGAGTTTGCCACCAGAACATCACATTCTGATTCGGCTATGAGCGCTGCGGCTTTCTGGACTCGCTCCAGATACTCCTGCTTGGGAATACTGATTGTATCATGTTGAATGGTCATCGGGGGGCCTCCTTGTGTCTATAGATTAGTCTGTAATTTGTTTGGCCTGAAAGAACGTGCCACCACGAGCCTTGAGCTGAGCAATCACCTGGTCGAGTTGAGCCGCGGCCCTGGGGCCACAGTTCTTCACGATAAAGGGATCGGGGCGCACGGAACCTTCACCAAAATGAATATCGTCCTGCGGCATTTCGTGAAACTCCCACGGATGAAAATAAAAGCAGAGGAACGGCGCTTCACCGGCGTCCTTCGAGAACGCAATGAAGCTGTCGATGTGTTGCATGAGGGCATCGGCCCCTTCCGTGCGAAATAGCGGCCACTGGTCCCGGTCGCGTCCGTACTCGTCTTGCGACTTCATCGCAAGATCGGCAAAGTTCGGCAATTCAAGAATACGGAGGTCGCCCTCCTTCGTCCAATCGTCACGATGGGGATGGTAAGGCGTGAGTCGATTCTTGAAGAAATACATGGGATAGGTGGCATCAGTAAGGTAGCCGAGAGCGTCCAACGCATTGACCATGGCAGTCGACCCGAACAAACGCGGCGCACGAAACGAGACAGGGCGTACACCAGTGGCTTCTTCCACCCATTGTGTGGCCACTTCAAGCCGGTGCGGCACTTCTTTGGGCAGGATCGGCGGCATGCCGGTAATCGGAAAGAGGGCATCGCCAATGGTTTCATGAAACAGCGTGTGGCAGCCGATCTCATGTCCGGCGCCCTTCACCTGATCTGCCACTTCCGGATGTTGCCGCACACTATCTCCCGTGAAGTAGAATGTGGCCGAGACGCCATGCCGCCTGAGCACATCCAGAATCACCGGCGAACCATGGATCAGCCCTTCATAGAACGGCGTAAAACTGCCGACATCCGTCTCCATGTCGAATCCGAGAACTATACGCACATCACTCATGACCTGAATCCGGAAATCGATTTCTTATGATCATCACCGGATCCCGCCCAGCGCAGAACAGGTTTTTCAATGAATACTCCATCTTTTCAACTTTGACTAAACTCTACCCCCCCCCTTTGTCGTGTCAACACCATTTTCGACTGCGGGGAGTGGGGTCTGCGGAGAGTGGTGCCCTTGAATCAGGATTCTGCTAAACCTTAATTTCGAACAATCGGCAACATGCCGTCCTTGTGAATTTGCAGAATCCTAACTCGAATTGGATTCCACTGAAAACCCCATTTATCGCCGGGCGTATCAAAATCCCCACATTGTTGTCTTTAATAATGGCCAATTATTCCGGGTGTGTTGGGACAGGCGCAGCCGGTGGAAACACTGCCGTCATGCCCCACCATAGGCTGGAACGGCAGAGGGGGCATGTACGACCAGGCCTCGTTGATGTGGCCAATGGTGCAAAGGACGTTGATGCCGACCGACGGGATACCGGTCCCGCGCAAAGCGGCCAGACGCCGCGTCACCAATTTCATGCGGCTCGCATACTCTTCAAGCGGGATGTAGAGATGATGCGTGATCGTTTTAAACAAGGCAACTTCATCAACCACATCCCGGGTTTCGCGCAGGAGCGCCAAAACCCGTTCAAACGCATCCTCCGTTTCCCATTGCATCAGCCCCACACGCCAGGACAACGTGAGATTTCGCTTGCTCTTTCTTGGTTGCGATTGTGTGCGCATGCAGATTCGGACCCTCTCCGGCCGACGTCACAGCCCATCATTGAATAGATTGAGCGGCGGGCTCCGAATAGTGAG
This sequence comes from uncultured Verrucomicrobiota bacterium, assembly GCA_964458525.1. Lineage (GTDB taxonomy): Bacteria > Verrucomicrobiota > Kiritimatiellia > JAAZAB01 > JAAZAB01 > CAYWJE01. The sequence continues at coordinate 2,509 of CAYWJE010000189.1, read as the reverse complement.
GAGCTACCGGCTCTCAGATCTCTCTACTCTATTTTGTGGACTTGACGCCGGCAGTCTCGTCTATCAGTTCTTCTAAAAGTTCGAACATCTTTTCGGCGAAACAGCGATGTCCCGTTTTGCTCAGATGAATGCCGTCCTCATGAAGAACATGTTTTCCGGGATCGGACTCGAACAGCTTGTACAGGTCCAGGCTGCGCCAGCTCTGCTTTCGGATAAACTTTCGGAATTTTTCGCGTTCGATCTCCAGTCCCTCATCGAGCCCGCCGCATTGCTTCAAATATTCCTGAAACGCCGGCTTCTTTGTGGCGCAATGCCATTCGTTCACGCACTGATTGATTATAACACCAATGGGGGTCGTTTTCTTCGGTAGACGTTCCGCAAATTCGTCCATGAGTTGTTCCAGCTCGCCTTCCGCGAGTATACGCTCAGGACGTTCGCAGTCGTGATTGTTTCCACCGACCATGAATAAACAGTAATCCGGGTTGTATGCAAGAACGTCGCGGTCGAAACGTGCCATGCATTCGCGCGTTGATTCCCCGCCGACGGAGCCGTTGACGACTGGAAAACAGATTTCAGGAAAACGCTCCGAAAGCTTTGCTTGTAAAATGTTATACCAGCGGTCTGAAGCCACATCAGCGCCGATACGTCCCTCCATGATGGACGAACCGAAGATGCTGATAACCACATTTTTCATTCCCCATGCCATTTGGATTTATTTCCCTTCTGCAAATGATGTCATTCCCGCGCGGCTGCAAGCCGCCGCGAGCAACAACTGGTTGAAACGATATCGCTTCTGATGCCTCGGGTCGTTCCAAAGGTTCACGTACTCCGAAGGATCTTGCTCCAGATCGTACAACTCTCCGTACTCCCGGTTGAAGTGGATCGTCAGCTTGTGTCGATGATTAATGAATGTGCGCATGTTCATAGTTGTCGGTTGATGTTGATTCTCGACGATAACATGATGGCGGATATTCTCGGCGACTCCTGTCCACACGGCCTTTTCGTCAACGCCCGTCATCGTCCGCGGAACCGGCAGACCAGCGACGCTGAGAAAGGTCTGCGCCAGATCCACTGTGGATTGAAGGGAATCAGACACGATACCTTCGGGAATGGTTCCCGGCATGCTGACGACGAGGGGAATGCGGAGGAGATCCTCGTAGTGGTGGATGGCCTTGGCAACCAGACCGTGTTGTCCCAGGAAATCGCCGTGGTCGGATGTGAAACACACCAAGGTGTTCTCTGTGAGCCCGAGTTCGTCGAGTTTGTCAAGTATCCTGCCGATATACGCATCCAGCATGGTCATCATGCCGTACATCGTCGCGATGTTCTTCGCCTTATCCTTCTGTGACCTGATATGTGAGCCGGAACCGTGAATTGCGTTTCCGTCCGGTTCCTCGAATGCACTGAAGTCCGGGGCCTCTTGCTGCGACAGCTTGAAATATGGCGGCTTATCGTCAAATTCCCCTTCCCTGTGTCGGGGCACTGTAACGTTCTGCGGATCATACATGCTGGCATAGGGTTCAGGCACCATGTATTGAGGATGCGGATCAAAGAAACTGGCCCACAAGAAGAAGTTTCGGTCTTCTTTCCGGTACTGTTCCATCAACGCATTCGTTCTCTCGGCAATCCACGTATTGTAGTGGATTTCCTCGGGTATTCCCCAAGGTTCGCCGGATTGCAGATAACGCTGAGCGGGTTGGAAATACCTGCGCCAGTCTGTGTAACCCTTTTCTTCCATCCACAGAGCGTAGTGCTGTCCTGCATGCGATTCATCGGTATGGTTGCGCGCGAGTTCGACATGCTGAAATCCGTAGAACGGTCCATGGAACTTTCGCCAGAAATCGAGATCGTGCAGTATTGGATAAGACTCAAGAGACGGGAATGCATCCGTCCCCTTCAACGGCTGGAAGTGTGCCTTTCCCACCAATGCGGTCCGATAACCGTGATTATGGAAAATGTCCCCGACGGTTGGGACACTTTCCATCAACTTTGTGCCCAGTGAATAGGCGCCATGCTGGCTTGGGTACAAACCGGTGATCCAGCTTGCGCGCGTTGGCGTGCAGGTTGGATTAACTGTGTAGGCACGTTGAAAGGTTGTGCCGCGTTTGACCAGCTTGTCCAGGTTTGGAGTTTTGACTTCCGGATTCAGATAGCCCATGGCCAGCCAATGCTGCTGGTCGCTGGTTATGAAGAGTACATTCGGTCGTTGCATTTGTCCTTCCATTTCCTGCAGAGTCAACGCTTACCTGGAACGTGCTGTGAAGCGTCGCCTGCACCTACCGTTTCGATTTGGCCAGTCTCGCTTGTTGCCTCTCGCTTCGCGGCAATGAGATCGATCAGCACGTTGGGGATATCGGTCATGATTCCAGGCACCCCCTGCTCAATCATAGTTGACATGCTGCCCGGGTCGTTCGCGAAGAAGACGTTGGCCGGAATTCCGGATTCGATAAGGCGTCGAACATAGAGCTCCGTTAAACAGTCCCTTCTCGGTTGGACGTAATCCACGCCA
>CAYWJE010000188.1:0-7096 GCA_964458525.1 uncultured Verrucomicrobiota bacterium | reverse complement strand
CCGCGACGCAAGCCGTCAGGCGCAGCGTTGCGGGGGGTTTTGCAAGAGCCTCATTTGACAGATTATTCATCTCGACATTCAGAAGCGACACTTAAAAACATCGGGCCGCAGCATCCATCCGGCAAAGCGACTGCGTAACGGCTCACGGCACAATAATCTCGCCCGGCGCCGAACCGTGCAGTATGGCGTCCATCACCTGCGGAACCATTACGATGCCGCGTTCCAGCGAGATTACAGGGCTTATGATGCTGTTCATCCGGGTCATAAACTTCTCGACGCTCGCGATTCTGCGGGGCGGCACATAAACTATGTCGCAGTTCTGGAGGAACGGATTCTGGAACACACCGTCGTTATCGAGCATCTTTCTGAGATTCATGTTCACCGCCGTGGCCCTGGGTACGCCGTTATCATTCCGGATTAGCAGAACGTTATCGGTGTTGGCATCATCGGTGAACCCGCCGGACCTGGAGATCGCCTCCCATGTCATCATGTTTTGATCCAGAGAAAGACTCCCCTGACTTAACACCTCTCCGAGCACAAATATCCTCTGGCTCTTGATGTTCGAGATATTGATAACAACATGCGGATCAACCACGTATCTCCCAAACTCTTCGCTGATGCAATCCCTCAACTTGGGGACCGTCATACCGACGGCGCGAATCGAACCTATAAGCGGCAGACTGATATTGCCATCCGGATCAATCGCCACGGTACTGCTCAAATCCTCGTTCCGCCAGACATTGATAGACAGCTCGTCGCCGTATCCGAAAATAAACCCGGGCGAAACAGTCGTCTCCGCCGCCCGGGGCTCATTCATTACAGAGGCCGCCGAAGCTTCGGCGGAAGGCCTCGAACTGGAACAGGATGCCATGGCAAAAAGAGGAAACAGAAATAAGACAAACCAATTCTTCATAGACCGCCTCGCCCGGAAGTCAATATAAACGCAGAAATTATTGAAGAAGTTTATTACAACAGCAGGGAAAAGTCAAATTGGAATATGGGCCGTGAAGAATTGGAATTGTGTGTGGAACGGCACCGCAGGGGATCATTAAAAACCGGGGCATGTACGAAAGAGATCGGGAATGACCTCGGCCCTGCGGATCTGCCTGAACTTACCGCCGGTGGTCACAAGGTACTCGGCGCTGCGGAGCCTGTTGTTGTAGTTATGCCCCATCGCATAGGCATGCGCGCCGGCATTATGGATAACCACTAAATCACCGACCGAGACAGGCGGCAACAGACGGTCCCTGGCAAACTGATCATTGTTCTCGCAAAGCCTTCCCACGATATTCACCTTGCGCCGGCCGGCGGCCAGCTTCTTTCCAAGGACTGTAATGTGATGGTAGGCGTCGTAGATCGCCGGGCGCGGGAGATCGTTCATCCCGGCGTCAATGCCGGCGAAGGTCTTGCTGCTCTTCTTGATCACATTCACCCTGCCCACCAGCCATCCGGTATCGGCCATTATAAAACGGCCCGGCTCGGCCATGAGCGTCGGCTCCCTGATGCCGAATCTCGCGCACTGGACATCGAAGGCGCGGCGGATCATGCGTGCCACGGCATCCATGTCCAGGCTTTTTTCTGAAGGCCTGTAGGGTACGCCGAATCCCCCGCCAATATTCATCAGCTCGATTTCAACCCCCGCCTTGCGACGCACCTCAGCCACCAGTTCGAGAAGCTTTGACGCCACGGCCTCGAAATAGCGCTCGTCAAGAACATTGCTGCCGGTCATCGCGTGAATGCCGAATCGCCGCACGCCGAGTTCCCTTGCCTCACGATATGCCGCCGCCACGCGGGAAAGAGGAACACCGTACTTGGCATCCGGCCCGGCCAGAAACAGGCTCTTCATGCCGCCCATGGAGATTCCGGGGTTCACCCTGAACGACAGGAATTCCGGCACGCCGATCTTCCTGATCGCCGGAAGCATGCTGATATCATCGAGGTTCAGCAGCAAACCGCCCAGCCGGGTGACGAACCGGAATTCGTCCTCAGTGGTATAGTTTCCCGTGTACATCCCGGAAGCGCCGAGTTTGTGGGTTATCCATGCCTCGGCCTCGCTGGAGGCATCGGCACCGAAGCCCTCCGAGAAAATAATTTTCAGGATGCCGGGATTCGTGTTGGCCTTCACGGCATATAGGGGCGTGAAGGACGGAAAATAACGTCGGAAGGCGTTTGCAAAACGGCGGCAGTTGGCGAGGATCCTCTTCTCCTCGTAGACGAAGAAAGGAGTTTGAAAACGACGGGCCGCCTCCATGATGCGCGCTGATGGCAGGTACACCACATCAGAGTTCGTGCGCACAGCCATGGCAAGTCACCCGGTCTACAAAGTTTTCTATCCTTCGTCAGTTCCGGCATCATCCGCCGGCCCGGCACCCTGATCAGTCTGTTCCGTCTCGGCCTCGCCTTCGGCGGAAACGCCGGAGAGCTCGGCGTGCCACTCTTCGCAGGCATCGGCTATCATGTCGAGCGCCTCTTCCATCTCGCTATCTTTTGTATTGAGCGGCGGAAGGAAACGCAACACCTTTTCGGCGGTTGCAAGGGAAATGAGCCCCATGTCGAAGAGCCTATCCTGCAACGGCTTGGCCGGCTGATCGAGCACCAGTCCCACCATGAGCCCCCTGCCGCGGACCTCGACGAGATGTTCATACTTATCCACGAGCGCCTGGAGCCCCGCCATAAAATGCTTGCCGAGCACTGCAGACCTGTGAACCAGCTGTTCATCCTCGATCACCCTCAGGGTTGCAAGCGCGGCGGCGCAGGCCGGCGGGGTGCCGCCGAAGGTGGTGGCATGCCTGCCGGGCTGGAAAACATCCGACAGCTTAGGTGACGTCACTATGGCTCCCATCGGGTACCCGCTGCCGAGCGCCTTGGCCAGTGAAATAGCGTCAGGCTGCACGTCGTAGGCCTGAAAGCCGAACCAGTTGCCCGTGCGGCCCATTCCGCATTGAACCTCGTCGCAGAGCATGAGAATCCCCTTCTCGTCGCAAAGCGCGCGTAGGTCCTTCATGAACTCGGGGCTCGCCGGGATTATTCCGCCCTCGCCTTGAACGGCCTCCACCAGTACGGCCGCGGTCTTGCCGGAAATGCAGCTCTTGACCGACTCGATATCGTTAAAATCAGCGTGCACGAACCCCTCGGGCATCGGGTCAAACCCCTTTTTCACCTTGTCCTGCCCCGTGGCCGCCGCGGTTGCCAGCGTCCTGCCGTGAAACGAGTTGCGCATCGTGATCACCTCATAACGACCAGCCTCGTGTCCCCACAGTCTCGCGAGCTTGATAAGAGCCTCGTTGGCCTCCGCGCCGGAATTGCAGAAGAAGCATTTGCCGCCGAGCGATAGCCCGGAGAGTCTTTCGGCGAGGCGCCCCTGATTCTCAGTATAGTAGAGGTTTGAGACATGGGTCAGCTGTTCAAGCTGCTGCTGAACCGCCTTGACCACCACGGGGTGGCAGTGCCCCGTGTTCAGCACCGATATGCCGGCAAGGAAATCCAGATACACCTTGCCATCGGCATCCCACAGCTTGGTTCCTTTCCCCCTGACGAACACGACCTTCTCGCGGCCGTATGATGGAATCACGTATTTTTCGAATCTGTTGATCGTGTCTTCTGTATTAGTCATCGCGAACAATCTCCGTTCCTATTCCGGTTGTGGTGAATATTTCCAGCAGCAATGAATGCGGCAGCCTGCCGTTAATAATATGAATTTTTCTGACACCGTTTTCAAGCGCTTCCATGGCTCCCCTGATCTTGGGCAGCATGCCGCCATCTATGACTTTTTTCGCGATGAGGTCATCCACGTCACCGCGCCGCAGGTGTGAAATAACGGAACCGGGATCCCGCGGATCCTTCAACAGTCCCGGAACATCCGACAGGAACACGAGCTTCCTGGCGTGCAGCGCGCAGGCCACGGCCGACGCGGCATCATCGGCATTGATATTGTAAAGCTGACCGTCCTCGCCGCGCCCCACCGGCGTGATGACTGGCACGGAGCATGAGTTCAGGCATGAGCGGATCGGATAGGTCTCGACGTTGATCACCCGGCCTACAAAGCCGATATCCTGCGGCTCCCGCGTCTCGCTGTCGAGCGGCATGTGTTTGACCGCCTTCAGAACTCTGCCGCCCTCTATGCCCACGGCATGGGCTCCGTTTCCCATGATCTCGTCCACGATTGACGGGTTAACCTCCCTGTTCAGTGTCTCCTCAACCAGCGTAATGGAAGCTTCGTCGGTCACGCGCAGGCCCTTGACGAAGACAGGCGCGAGCCCGGCCTCCTTCATCCTGCGCGATATGGCGCTGCCCCCGCCGTGCACTATCACCGGCTTCAGCCCCACGCATTCCATGAAGGCCACGTCAGCGAGAATCCCCACGAAGCAGGACTTGTCCTCCATCGCGCTGCCGCCGAACTTGATCACCACTATCTCGCCGCGAAAGTCCCTTATATAGGACATCGCCTCGATAAGCACATCCGCTTTTTCAATTATGGTCTTCATGCTGTCAGGTCATGTACGAAGCGTTGATCTTGATATATTCATCGCTCAAATCGCACGTGTGGATAGTGAAGGCCGACCGCCCTCCGTGAAGGTTGATCTCCAGCGTGAACCCGGCGGCAGACATTATTTTTCTGAGCACCTGCTCCGGGACGCCAGCGGACTGCCCGCGTTTAACCATCGGCTTCCCGTTCAGCGCTATGTCTATCCTGCCGGGCTCAAACTCGGCCCCTGAATAACCCACCGCGCAGATAACGCGTCCCCAGTTGGGATCTGCGCCGCACCACGAAGTCTTCACAAGCGGAGAACACGCAACCGCGCGGGCCACCTTTTCCGCAGCCGCCTCGCTCGCGGCGCCCTTGACGGTCACGGAAACGAACTTCGTAGCGCCCTCGCCGTCGCGCACGATCATCATGGCAAGTTCCATGCACACGTCATTTACCGCCGCGCAAAAAAATTTCCAGGCCGGATGTCGCGGACCGAGCGCCTTGCCCCCGGACGCGCCGTTGGCCATGAACAGCACCGTATCGTTTGTGCTCTGATCACCGTCCACGGTAATGCTGTTGAAGCTCAGCCGGACGGATGATGAAAGGCATTCCTGGAGCTGTTTCGGCGCTACCTTCGCATCGGTCGTGAGAAATGCGAGCATCGTGGCCATTTTAGGAGAGATCATGCCGGAACCCTTCGCCATCCCGGCCACGGTTACAACGCGGCCGTCAATCTTCAACCGCCGGACCGCCTGCTTGGGCCTTGTATCGGTGGTCATTATGGCTGCGGCGGCATCGGGTCCGCCCTGCCTTGAAAGGCTCGCCACCGCCAGCCGGGCGCCTCTCCTCACGGTCTGCATGGGCATTGGCACGCCGATCGTGCCGGTGGAGCAGACGAAAACAGAGTCAATATCAACGCGGAGCAGGTCGGCCGTCATCCGCGCCATCTCCAGCGCATCGGCAGCCCCCTTCCTGCCGGTGCAGGCGTTGGCGTTGCCGCTGTTCACGAGAATCGCCCTGGCAATTCCACCTGCCAGATGCCGCTTACACAGCAGGACGGGCGCGGCCTGAACCCTGTTGGTTGTGAACACCCCCGCTACAGAAGCCGGCAGTTCGCTCGCAAGAAGAGCCATGTCCTTCCTGTTCTTCCTCTTGATGCCGGCCTCGACGCCGCATGCCGTGAAGCCGAGCGGTGCCGTTATGCCGGATTGCGGCGGGACGGTCTTCTTTTTCATCTCATGCACATCCTGTCTGCCTGAAGAAAACAGAAATGGAGAACAAGGCCATAAGAAGGCGATATCGGGGGAGAAACAGCCACAAGTCGAACGTGGTGCAAGACTCTCCCCCGCATGGCGCGGATCAGCGTTTGGAGAACTGGAAGCGCTTGCGGGCGCCGGGCTGGCCGGGCTTGTTTCTTTCCTTGATCCTGGAGTCTCTTGTCAGAAGCCCGCTGTTCTTAATAACCTCCCTGAGAGAGGCGTCCGCGAGCACCAGGGCACGCGAAATACCGTGCCTGAGCGCACCGGCCTGCCCCACCGGGCCACCGCCGGAAACCCTGGCCTTGATATTGAACCTGCTGTCCGTGTTCGTGAGCTTCAATGGATGCAGTACGAAATTGCGGATGGGCTCGGTGGGAAAATAATCCTTAAAATCCCGTCCGTTAACCGTCAGAGAGCCGGTCCCCTCACTCAACCAGACACTGGCCACCGCCTTCTTGCGGCGCCCCGTTGCGTTTAACCTGTCCATCTTCTTGACCACTAACATATCTCCTTGCCTGGGGGCCGGCGACACATGACCTACCGGCCCGCTGTTATCATAACCTGGCGCGCGCTGCCGATGGGATCAAAGATCCAGCGGCTGCGGATTCTGCGCCTCATGCCGGTGCTGTTCGCCGGCGTAGACCCTCAAACGCCCCATGACCTGGCGCATCAATCTGTTTTTTGGCAGCATCCGCCGCACGGCGTCCTTTATAAGCCGCTCGGGATGGCGCGCCCTGACGACGGAGGCCTTCGTCTCCTTGAGCCCCCCGCGGTAGCCGGAGAAATCCTGGTAGATCTTCTGGGTTTCCTTATTGCCGGTAAGCTTAACATGGCTTGCATTGATAACTATCACGTGATCCCCGGTATCAACATGCGGGCAGAAAATCGGCTTATGCTTGCCCCTTATCACGTCCGCGATTCGAACCGCGAGGCGCCCGAGCACCTTGTCAGAGGCATTGACCACGTACCATGAACGTTGGATATCTGTTTCTTTGGGTATTGTCGTTTTCATCATCCTTCCTTTTTTGAAATGAGAAGAGCAAGCTTAACTGGTCACGCGAATCGTGTCAATCGGAAAAAAGGTTTTTTTTTAGCATCTGCGATCAGGTGCAAGATGTCCGGACTCCCCGGTCTTGATCCTGAAGAAAAACCGGTGAGAAAATCAGGTGCTTGTTTCTGCAGCTCACTGAGGCCAGCTATAATATAGGAAATAAATGGCGCTTCCGGGTTTTCCGTGTGTTTTTTTTGTACCCGTTCACGGTTCACAGTTCATAGTTCACAGTTCATAGTTGCAGAGAAGAGGGATCTTACAATTAAACCTATAAGGAGCAGTTCATCCGCTCTCGCGGCTGAACTGCTCATATTAACT
>CAYWJE010000187.1:0-7103 GCA_964458525.1 uncultured Verrucomicrobiota bacterium | reverse complement strand
CCGGCGCATAACAAATCCAAGGCAGAACAAAACGAAGCAGCTTACGTTCATCCCCACAGATCTCCTTGAGGGCTTTCTGGTCCACGATTTCCGCGGCAGAGACAAAAGTGTCGCGAAAATCATCAAATGCGCAGCCGCTCGTGCCGACGAACGGCTCGGCAATCGGTTTGACCGCGTTTGAGACATGTGGAAATTGTATCAACAAAGACAAGACAATGCGAAACGGATCATTGGAATCGACAAGAGCTTTCACCCATTCATCTATTCGCCAAGGAATATTTAAAGGCTGTTCATTGAGCACTTGAACAACCTTGAGCCTCCTATAGTCAAATACGTCATCCAACTTATCATTATAGCTGATGCAATATTCGTTCCATTTCCGAAAACTCTCTTGTATGCCATAGTGGGCATCAATCAACTGGGACCGCTCCAATTCAGACAAATCGAGCGAAGCCGGCAAACAACCGTCTTTCAACACGGCCTTTAACCGGGCGCTGAGACTTTTTAATTCGCAACTCTCGTTACCAACATCTTGCCCCACGGCTATAGCAATAGCGAAGAGCGACGAGAACAGAAGCAGAACAAAGCAACGGCGACGTGCGAATGATGTTGAATTCAAGCGGCCCTGGCCTTTTATGAAGATCTTCATGAATCGTTTGAAGGGCAGCGATGATGTTAACCCGCCGAAGACCAGTCTTCCGCACGTTTGAGCAAATCGCGTGCTTCGGATTCAGTTTCACATTCTTGATTAGGCATGATGAAAAGCCCATCAGGTCCGAATTCACGTAGCAGTTCAGGCATCCTTTTCATCGGCATGCCCAGCAACAACAGTGATTTTCCACCGGCACGCACTTGATGATAAAGATCGTACCAGCATGAATCACCCAGGTCCGGCTGGCCCGCGCCGGGAGTCCACTGGATGGCATTGAGCCTGCCTATCTTGATGAGGCTCGGGACATGTTGGATACAGGCAATGCCATCAAGATGATACACCGCATAATCAAGGCGGTCACACTGCCGGGAGAGATAGGGAGCGACAAACTCGGCAAACATATCGGGACCTATCATATAACTGAAGTCGCACTGTATTTTCGCCATGCGGCCGGGCGCCCACACCTGGAAGCATGTAAATGCATTACCGCCTTCGCCATCTCTCACCATCTCATAGATGCGATCGAAATATTCAAAATAGAGCGTTTCAAGACTGATGAGCCAGCGATGCACCCATTCCGGACGATCATAAAGATCATACAGAAGGAGCTGCGGAGCGCGCATGGCCGCCAGAATATCGAGCCCCTCCACCAGGTCTGGCACTGTCATCAAACACTTACCGCCGGCTCGTGCCACACCCCGCTCAATCATTTCCAAATGCCGGCGCCACCATGGGTTGTCGGGATTGAAAGAAGGCAGAGTTGCGCCCTCCGGATTCAAGCTGTCAATACAAGGCTTGAACCAGATCGTATTCCGGCCAAAACCCGGCTCGCAACCCAGGTAGAGAGCCAGACTGCCGGGGCCGAGGTCGAGACTGAAATTTGGAAACCTCTCCCCGACGAAAGCCCTGCCCGCCATCCACGATTCCTGCTCATCAAGTCGTCGTTCAGCATCCAGCGCATGGCGCTCCGGGGAAGCATGATGCTGATCGTGCGGAACCGGGAACGCGTGAGGATTCGCGGCAGGAGCGCATACGGCAACAGCCGGACGCCCCAGGCTCTTGCCTGCCCACCAGGCGTTGAAATGCTTTTTGGCTTCATTCCAATCATTCTTGTACAACATTTATTCGACCTCGATTTTGTCAATACTTCCCGTATTTAAGGGCGGTTTCGTACATAGCAACCACGTTCTCCGTCGGGGAGTTATCCTGGAGCTGATGGGTGGGCGCGAAGGCATAGCCGCCGCCAGGCATCATGATATCGAGCGTCCGGTGGCAGTATTCAATGGTCTCGTCCACCGTTCCGGTGGCTACGGGGCCGGCGGTGGAAATGCACCCGTGAAAGGCGAGTCGGCCGCCGAATGTCTTCTTTAGATATTCGGGTGACATATTGGCTGCCTCGGGCTGGAGGGTGTCAACCACACTGATGCCCATATCGATAAAATCCTCGTACGCCCAGCTGCTCGATCCGCAAGTATGAATGATGGCCGGGATTCCAAAACTCTTTGCAAGATCCGCGCACTGCTGATGAAAGGGCCTCAGCGACTGGCGGTAAAGTTCAAGGCTCATGATCGGGGCTATCTGGGTGCCCAGGTCCTCGCCCATCCAGAGAAAATCAATGGCGCCTTTCGCGGCTTCGAGCGTGCGCCGATAGATTTCCAGGTTGATCTCCGTCCTGCGCCTGGCCAGCAGCAGACCGGCGGGATCGCCGGTTATCAGGTCCACGAGCGTCTGCTCCATACCGCGGAGCATTCCGTTCCCGTTGATGATGTCGGGAAATCCGGCTCCTGCCGTGTAGACCGCGTACTGCCCTGACCTGTAGCATGCATCCTTCACCTTACTGTAGTCAAAATCGTCCGGGGACGGCATTGGCCAGAGCGCAACGGCTTCCTCGTCGGCCTCCCTCAACGGGAAATCGCAGTAGTCCCAGTAGCCTCCCGTCTCGTGCGCCACCCATCGGCAGCGCATGCCCCAATTATTAGCCTTGATTCCCCGTTCCGGTATATCCTCGTGAAGGCGCGGGCCTGAATATCGTGGACCTACACTGCGGAAATCCACGCAAAGGACTCGCAGCAAACCCTCGGAATCATTCTGCTTGAGGTGAAAATGATCCTTCAGCCTCTTATCAATGCCCGGGTTCGACGAATAGTTGATTGGAACGCGATCGGGTTCCGCGTTGGCAAACGCTCTCTTGACTCTTTCCTTCGATATCATATTCCGCTCCTTTTGTTTCGCACCATCCAGAAGAACTATATTACAGACCGGTTATTTCCAGTAATGTACGATCCGGCCAATGGTCAGGTCATAGATCATCACGATCCAGCTGAACGGAGAATAGAGAAGCCGGAGGCGTGTCAGGGCCGCTATCATCTCGGCAGACGCCCTGACGATCTTCACGCGCGATCCGGAAACATCATGCCAGGTCGAGGGAATTTCCATGATTGAGAACCCATCCCTTCGGAGTTTGAAAAGGAGGTCCACATCGAAAGCCCATCGTGTGACACCAAGCCTGGGCAGAACACTCCTGACAGCCTCGGACGTCATCAGCTTGGCGCCGCACTGGGTGTCCGATATCTTCAGTTTGAAAAGCACGCGCACAAGGCAGTTGAAGACGCGGGACGCCACCCTTCTGGACCAGGGCTGACGCGGCCGTACATCCGCGCCTCTTATCCAGCGGGATGCTATGATGGCGCCGGCATCGCCAATGTTCTCAACCAGGGCCTGGAAAGCCGCGGGCGGCGTTGCACCATCGGCGTCAACGAACCCTATCTTCGCGCCCCTGGCCAGCCTGAACCCGATCATGACCGCGCCGCCCTTGCCCACGCTCGCAGGCTCCTCGACAACGCGAACAGAGGGATAGCGGTCCGCGTAACCGCAGGCAACGGAGGCCGTGCCATCCCGCGAACCGTTCACCACGACGATCAACTCGCAATCATCTCCGTAAAGATTCGAGAAGAAGGGCACATAATCATCAAGCATCCTTCCAAGTCTCTCTTCCTCGTTATAGGCGGGAATTATTATGGAGAGTTTCATTGCCGGTAACGGATTCTTGGATCACGCGTTCGCTCTCTGCCTGCGAACGAGGATGCCTCTCCGTATGAAGGTGGGTATGTCAAGATTGTTGCCATCAACAATCGTCGGGTCTATTCCCTTGAAACGTCCGACCTTGTTCGAATCAAAAAGGTTCTGCTGTTTCAGTTTCTCCCTCTGTGCCTCGGGCTTGGCCGGTTTGTCGCTAACACCGCGCGATGATTCCGCCTGCCCCGCGCCCGGTTCACCGCCATCCGCGCCGGCGGCCCGCCCCGGCGCCTTCTCATCTCGTTCTGAAACAATCACAAGCACGGACACCCTGTCGCTCCAACCGGGATCGCAGAATATTCCCGTCTTCATCAAGGCCTGCTCGCTGCCGCCGGGCACCGTGCCGGAAATAATGCGGTTCATATCGAACACCGAGAGCCCGGACCCGCACACCACGCTCACGATGATCGCAGCGGCATTCTCGATGGCCTTGCCGCATTTCAGCATCGGGCTGCCGGCGATCTCATTCACGACGTCCTCAACCTTCAATGTCCCCTCCGCGTCAGCGCACGCGAAGACGCAGCGCCCGGTGCCCGCCGCGATCAGCGCGCGAAGATCGTCGAAACCCAATTCGATTCCGCTCCCGCACTCCCTGCCGCACAATCCTCGCCATATCGCATACACCCCGCGTGCCACCATTTCGTCAACTTTCCTGAACGCCTCAGCGACGCTAAGCTGCTGCTCGACGGCCTTGAAGAGCCTCTGGCCTGGCAGACAGATCACGCAATCCGCCTTTTCGTCAACGGCATCAAGCCCGCGCCTGGCATTCTCCCGGCAGCGCACGCCCTCGAATTCAAAAGGGAGCATGGCGAAGCAGAGCGTGAGAACGCCCAGCGCCCGCGCGGCCTCGATCACGGATAGGGCCGCGTCCGTTGCGAAGCCACCGCCGAGCCCCGCAACGATGATCAGAACATCCGTTTCTCCGCACAGCCGCCTCACCGCCTCTCCAACGGAAGCCCCTGGCGCTTTCGAGTTCCTGCCGTCCGGGCGCTGCACAGCAATGTGCTCGATACGGTCCGCGCCGGGCGCGGACGAAAGTTTTGTCCCGAGACATACGAGCCTCGGCCAAATACGATCCTGCCCGGCCATGCGGACCAGCACGCTACAGCCGCCGTTGCCAACGCCCACGACAACAACACGCTTGCCCGCGCCATCGGCGGCGCGGTGCTGTGGGACGGGCGCTTCCTCTGCTTTTTCCGACGTGCCGCTTCCCTGTTTATTCATGGTCAACCTCGAGCCCCCAGCAAGCGTTTCATAAAACCGCCAATCTTCCCGGTCTGAACCGACTGCGCCTCGTCTTCGCATCCATGCCGCACCATTCCCAGTGCCGCGGAGAATTGATGGGACTCGAAGACGGAAGCTATTCCGCTGAACCCCCGCGGCATTCCGGCAGCGCACGGCAGATCAAACACCGAGCTCGCAACCCTTTCAATATCCCGCAGATAGCAACCGCCTCCCGTGAGAACAACACCGGCCGCGAGCTGTCCCGGCAGCAGCTTGCTATCCAGGTCGCTCTTGATAATAGTGAACAGCTCATCAACGCGCGCGTTGATCACTGCATTCAGGTCCGAAGATGCCACCGAACATCCGAGGAAGCCGAGTTCGGACGGTATATTGACATGATGAAAGTTAGCCATGGAGTCGGGAGCCGCGGAGCCAACCTCGCGCTTCAACTGCTCTGCGCGCTTATGGGACAGATTAAACGCGAGGGCTATGTCATTGGTGACGTGATCGCCACCAACGGCCAAAACGCCTATGGCCGCCACTATCTCATCAACAAAAGCCACATAGCTGCTGGTTCCCGCGCCGAGGTCTATCAACACAACACCGCTCCTCTTCTGTTCGGAAGTGAGTGTTGCCAGCGCCGAAGCGAGCCCATCGAACATGACACCGTTGACCTTTAATCCGGCCGATATCGCGGCCTTGGCCAGCGCGTTGAGCCGGTTCATGGCACCGTGAACCATCAGCATACTCACGGAGAGCTTTCCGCCGCGCATCCCCTCCGGATTGAGGACCTCAAACTGATCGTCAACGGAGAATTTCTGGCAGATGCTGTGGATTCTCTCTCTGTCATGCGAAAGGCTCACCGCCTTGGCGAATTCCTTCACCTCCTCAATATCTTCAACTGTGATGCCCTCTTGCGAGTCATAGACGGGAACCGACCCCGGACTTACGAGACTCTGTATGTGGCCGCCGGAAACTGTGAGGTAGGCGCTGCGAATCCGCTCCCCACTGCTCTTCTCCGCCGACTTAACCACATCGAGAATGCAGCTTGCCACCTTCTCGATATCGCATACAACGCCCTTGCGCACGCTCAGGGCAGGGCACTCGCCCTTCCCCATGATCATGATGTTTCCGTCCTCCCTGGTATCGCCCACAATGGCGCACACCTTTGAGGTTCCCACATCAAGAGCAACAACCGGATCCAGGGACATTGCTAATCCTTTCAAGCCCACGCTACTCCCGGCGGAAGCGCGCCGGGAAATCACGTTCCATGGTCATATCTATTTCCACAATACGCTCGCGGCGCTGCGCCGCCGCCCTGGTAGTTTCCGCGAACGTTTTAAGCTTTTCCATCAGCCGGGCGCGTGAGACATCCGAACGCTCGCTCATGCCGGTCCACGCCAGCTTCACCGATGCGTCGTCCCCCATTCGCAGCTTCAGGAACTCCCTGTTCTCAACATCTATGGAAGCAATCTCGAACACCTGCCCTATGGGTGTGCTGTCGCAAGCGTCAAGCACCTCCAGCGCGCTCATGATAGCAGTATTGCCGAGAAACATGCCTGGTTTCAGACCTATCACGTTGTGGCCTGTTATCACCGGAAGCGCCCGCGCCTGCCGCCCGGACCCGCGCCCGGCCTCGTCCTCTTCGGCCTTCCGGGGCGGGCCGAGAACGTGCCCCTTTCCGTCAATCTCCATGAAGGAGCCGCCGGATGCAAGGCGCGCAATGGGCACCCGCTCGCGAACCTCTATCCTGACCGCTCCTTCGAGCAGGCGCGATATCTCCACATCCTCGATCCTGGGCAGACGCGAAAGCAGGTAGCTGCGCATCTCGCGATTGTTGATGGAGAAAATATTGGAATACGAGTTCAACGACGCGTAGTTCATGATATAATCGCGGTCAATATTCCGCCCGTCGCATCTTATGTCATAATACCTGATCCTGAAAAGGTCGTTCTGGGAGAACAGCGAGCGCGCCGCCGCGCGCGTGCCAAACCCGAGCAGTCCCAGCGCTGCTACAGCGCCGACGATGAGCAGAAACACCTTCAATAACCGACTGCCGGCGCTGCGACTGCGCGCCCCGCTGTTGAGCTTCAGAAAGAAAGGCCTGGCGCTCCTGCGCTGCTTCCCGCGCCCCCTTCTCTTTCTTTCTTTG
>CAYWJE010000186.1:0-7129 GCA_964458525.1 uncultured Verrucomicrobiota bacterium | reverse complement strand
GCATCGATTCCTGTTTTGAGTCAATGAAAACTCACACGCTATTCCCGGAAGCGCCGTTTTTTTTAACTATTCAGGTACTTTTCTGGACTGCCTGAGATGACATATTACGTATGGCAGAATCCACCATAGCAGGCGGACAAGTCCACCACGGACGGCAGAATGCCGTCCCTCCCATTACCAGAACAGCATATCTGCTGAAATTGAGGGAGGGTCGGCGCCACGTCATACCGACATGGTGTGATGTTGCCGACCGTATAGCTGAGTAGTTGCCCTTGTTTTTCAATTGGCGGCTTGACTTGCCCGTTGATATCCATTAGCGTTTTAACAAATGCGGTGAACCAATTATTCCATGGAGGTGGGCTATGAAGAACAGATTTCTGACGGCCATTTCCGTCCTGTTGGTCTGCGGTTCCCTTGGTGCCGATGAGAATGACTGGTTTCGTCCTCTTGGTCCGCCGCCGAAGGCTGAGCCGCGCCGGATATCCGGCGGCGAAGGAGTGCCTCCGCTCCCTTTGCCTGCAACGCCCCTGAGGCGTTCCGAGCGCAAGCGCCAGCCGCGCGATCCGACCCTGATCGGTAAGGTTGTCTGGGGCGAGTCGGCAAATTTCACGTACGAATCCGGCGAAGCGTGTGAAATAACGGACTGGAATCTCTGTCCTGATGACGTTCGGCAGCTTCTGAAGAAAACGAGAGGTTTGCTTGGCTTGTCCTACAACACGGAGCCGGTGGCCCTCGATGCATTTGACGGGGATCCAGCTGAGATACCGGTTCTCCTGTTCAGCGGCGGGCGCTCCGTCAAGCTCAGCGGAAGCCAGGTCGAGAAACTGCGGGCCTACGTGCTCGCAGGCGGCATGCTGATCTTTGATTCCATTGCCGGCTCCCCGTACTTTTATGATTCCGCAAAAGCGCTGCTCGCCAGTGCATTTCCGGAATTCTCGCTCCGCGGCATTCCTCCAGATCACCCCGTTTATCACATGGTGTATGATGTGACCAATGCACGCTACCCGACAAAGTGGGAGCTTGATGTTCCCGTGCTGGAAGGAATCTACGTCGGCAGCCGGATCGGGGCGCTCATTTCACCTTACGGACTGGGTTGCGGATGGGATGATCACGAGGTTCCAAATATAGAGAAGGCCGTCTACTACGATGTTGATTCCGCGTGCAAGATAGGACTTAACCTCGTGGCATATGCCGTGGGATATGCCGGCGCGGGCCGCGAGGAGGCCAAGCCGGAGCTTTTCGGAGTCCTGGACGAGCGGGATCCGACAGATGAGTTCGTGTTTGCACAGATTCAGCACGAAGGCGCGTGGAACGTTCATCCCGGAGCGGCGTCCGCTCTGTTGCAGCGCCTTCGGCAGAACACGGCGGTGAAAGCCAACCTGCGCCGCGTTCCCGTTCTGCCCGGGCGCGACGACCTTTCTGCATTCCCGTTTCTCTTTCTGACGGGACTCGACGACTTCAGCTTTGATGCCGCAGGCGCCGCTGCGCTGCGCGATTTCCTGAACGCCGATGGAACTCTCTTCATAAACAACGGGCTCGGCCTGTCTTCTTTTGATGCTGTTGTGAGGCGCGAGCTCAAACAGGTTCTGCCGGAGGCTGAGCTCAAACCTGTTCCATACGACCACCCGCTGTTCCGCAGCATGTTCACCATTGAAGATGTTCGCTATACCCCGGCGCTTTTTGCGGAAAAAAAGGGAATGATTGACCCGCGCCTGGAGGGAATATTCGTCAACGGGGAATTGCGCGTTCTCTACAGTCCCTACGATATAGAGGCCGGCTGGCTCGGCTGCGAATACCCTTTGATACGCGGATTAGAGCCCGGTTCAGCCATGGAAATGGGCGTTAACATAGTGATGTACTCAGTCACGCATTAGCGGACGAATATGAACGAAAAAATAGTGGTGCTGCAAGGCGAATGCAAGGATGATGAATTGATCCTGGTGAACGGTCTGTCTTTTCTCGGGTCCGGATCTGATTGCGCGTTGGTGCTCTCCGATGAAGGTGTCCTTCCAAGGCACGCCAGGTTTGAGAGAAATGACGGGGCCTGGCAGGTGGTTGCGCTTGATCCGGCGCATCCGATCGAATCCGGCGGTCAGCTTCTGACGGAACTCCGAATGCGGCACGGTTCTGTGTTTTCGATAGGGCGTGCGCGCCTGCGGTTCGTGGCGCCTAAAGCGGTGCTGTATCCCGGTCAGGTCTCCGACGGACATACCGATGACCCGGCGGCCGCTGCGGCGCGGCTGGCGGTGGCCAGGGAAAGGATCATGGCCGAGGTCGGCAGCGTCATCGTTGGGCAGAGCGCGGTGCTTGACCAGGTTCTTGTGGCGCTGTTCGCCCGCGGCCACTGCCTCATCGTCGGCGTCCCTGGGCTCGCCAAGACGCTCATGGTGCGCGCTGTGGCCGGAGTTCTGGATCTCGACTGTAACCGCATACAGTTCACGCCGGACCTGATGCCTTCGGACATAACCGGAACGAACATACTTGAGGAGAACTCCGACACCGGGGCCCGCCGATTCCGCTTCAACCGCGGCCCGGTGTTCACGAACCTTCTTCTGGCGGATGAAATCAACCGAACACCGCCGAAAACCCAGGCCGCGCTTCTCGAAGCGATGCAGGAACACAGGGTGACCGCGTCGGGGGTGACTTACAACCTGCCCGATCCCTTCATGGTGCTTGCCACTCAGAACCCGATCGAGCAGGAGGGCACATATCCGCTGCCGGAAGCCCAACTGGACAGGTTCATGTTCAGCATCCACATTGGCTATCCGGACATTGAGGACGAGCAAAAAATACTGATTGAAACAACCAGAGACAAGCCGCTGGAGGTCGAACGGATTCTTTCGGCGGAGGATGTTCTTGGTTTTCAGCGGCTGGTGCGACAGGTCCCGGTGAGCGATCACATTGCCCTCTACGCCGCGAACCTGATAAGGGCAACACGGCCCGAATCGAAAGATGCGCCTGATTTCGTGTCCCGCTGGGTACGATGGGGCGCCGGGCCCAGGGCTGGACAGTACCTGCTCCTCGCGGCCAAGACACACGTTCTGCTCAAGGGCCGCCACAGCGTCTCCTGCGCCGATATACGGGAATACGCCCTGCCGGTGCTGCGGCACCGGATCCTCTGCAATTTCGCCGCGGCCAGCGAGGGGATTACGTCCGACGAAATAGCGCGCCGGGTTCTCGACTGCGTCGGCGAGCCGGACTACCGGCCGTAGCTGATTCATGAACGACTCGTCTGCATACAAGTTCCTTCCGCCGCTTCTCGCGGAGAATCTTCGCCGCGTGAAGCTCACTGCACGTCGCCCGGTCGAGGGCAGTCGCCAGGGTGCGCACCGCTCCCCGCATCACGGCGCCTCCGTGGAATTCGCGGAATATCGCGAGTATTCGCCGGGCGAGCCGGCGAGCCTCATTGACTGGGCCGTCTACGCACGAAGCGACCGCGCTATGGTGCGCCGCTTTCAGGAGGAGACGAACCTGAGGGCCTGCATATGCCTGGACACTTCCGAAAGCCTGCTGTTCCGCGGAAGCGGACGCGTGTCAAAGATGGAATATGCCTCACTTGTCGCCGCAGGGCTCATGTTCATTCTTGTGAACCAGGGCGATTCTGTGCGGATGTTCACTTTCGACAGGACCCTCAAAATGCCGGTTCCGGCGACCAGTTCGATGGAGGGCCTGCGTCCCGCGCTGCTTCACCTCGAGTCTGTAACCCCGTCTGGCTTGAGCGACATAGAATCATCCCTCTACCAGGCTGCCGACGCCGTTCGTTACAAGAGCCTGTTTGTCGTAATCTCCGACCTGCTTCAGCCGCCCGCGGGTATACTGCGCGGCCTGAGACGTTTGCACCATGACGGGCACGACGTCGTCGTTCTTCACGTGCTGGATCCCGATGAACTGCGGCTTCCCTTTCACGGACTTTCCGAGCTTAGGGAGCTCGAGAGCGGCAGGAGAATGGTTCTAGATACGGATGAAATCCGCGATGAATACGAACACGCTGTGAACAAGTATATAGAAACGGTGCGGCTCGGCTGCCTGGGCTTTGATACCAACTATCACCTGCTCAATACAGGGACGCCCGCCGATGTGGACCTTTTCACGAGGATAACGCGCCGATGATTGCATCAGCCCCGCTATTTCTTTGGTTGCTCCCGCTCGCCGGGCTGCCCGTTGTGTTCCACCTTTTCATGCGCGTCCGGAAACAGCGCCACACCTTCTCAACACTCATGTTCTTTCACATGATTGATCCCAGGCTGAACGCTAGACGCAGGATCAAGGAGCTGCTGGTTCTCCTGTTGCGGGTTTTGTTCATTATCTTCCTACTCCTCGCGCTCGCGCGGATCACTAGGCCTGGCACGGGCGCGCGCGGCCCGGTTGCTCTCGTCATCGTTCTCGACAATTCGGGGTCCATGGGCGCGCCGGGTCCGGACGGATGCCCCAAGCTCGATCACGCCGTACGCTCGGCTTCCGCCCTGCTCTCAACGCTCACTGATGCCGACTCGGCCGGGTTGGTCCTGCTGGTTGACGATCCTCTTGCATCGCTCCCGGATGGACTGAATTCAGCCGGCGTCGTGAAGTCAGCCCTTGCGGGAGTCAGCCGCACCGAGGCGGAGGGTTCGACTTCAAAGGCGCTGGTCCGCACCTTCGAGATGCTTTCTTCCAGCAGACTGCCCGGCGCCGAGGTTCACATCTTCTCGGACCTCCATATCAATGCGTGGAACAGGATTCCAGCCGTCCGGGGCGGGTCGCAGGGCGCGGCTGGGATAATCGTGCATCGCATGCCTTCGCCCCCCCCGCAAGGGGCGAACATCGCCGTGGCCGGGATCAAGCTCCCCAGGCAGAGAATCATAGCCGGCCGCAGCTTCAGCGCAGGTATCCGGCTTGAGAACGCTGATTCTGCAGATGCCGATGCGCGTCTCAATGTGTTTGACAGCCGCGGCGGAAGCCAGGTGAAGTCGGCGCGCATGGCTGCGGCTTCCGAAAGGGATATCCCCGTTCGCCTGCTTCCGGATAAGACCGGCGTTCACTGGGTGATGGCCCGGATCGAGGGAGATGCCCTCGATCTTGACAACAGCGCGGCCTCGGCCTTCATATGCGACGCAGTTCAAACCGCAGTGTTTGCGGGCGGACAGAATGATTACGGATTGCTTCCCCTCGCGCTTGCGCCTTCGTCGGACGGGATTCTCTCCGGAATAACGCCGGTTTTTGTGGGGCCGGATGAGCTGCCGGACCGGCTGGCAGCGGACCGGCCTGCGCTCGCCGTGATGACCTGGGACGCTCTCAGCAGTTCATCCTCCCTGGAACTGGATGGGCTTGAGAAGTTTGTCAGAAGCGGCGGAGTTCTGCTGGCAGTTCCAGCTGTGGCCGGGCAGGGCGATCCCGGCGTCCCTCCCGCATGGATAGGGGCCGCGCCAGATCCCGCTGAGGCCAATCCCGCAGGGGAAGATGTTATCGTGTTCCAAAAGGGAGATGCTGTGTTCGACGATTTGAGAAGCTCTGACGGCGACATCGCGATAAGGGAGGTGAAGGCATTCCGACTGTGTCCGCTGAGCATCGCGGGCGACTCGGTCGTCCTGCTTGGTCTCGGCGATGGCCGTATCGTCCTTTCGAGCAGGCGGCTTGGCGACGGCCTGGTTTATGCGTGCGGTTTGGCGTTGGATTCCGAATGGAGTAACCTGCCGCTCAAGCCGGGTTTTCTCGCGCTGACGCAGAATCTGGCACTCTCCGGACAGGCGGACCAGGGGCAGTCGATCCAGCTTCTCACCGCCGGCGAACGCGTGCTGCAGGCCGGGGCAGGGGACGGGCCGGTTCGCATCATGAGCATTGCGGGCAGCGCCCTTGACTGGAAAGGCAGTTCGGGTGGCCTGCCGGTCCTGCCGCGCGCGGGGGTCTATTCCATGCAGACCGGCACGAGCGAAACAATCATTGCCGTCAGCTCTGCGATTGCCGAGGCAAGCCGTGAGTTCATTGAGGGGCCAAAAGTGAGCGCGCTGGAAGGATTATCCTACTCGGTAAGCGAGGGCGCCGATATTGGAGAATTGTTGAAGACCGCCCTCCTGGCCAGATCCGGCATCAGCCTGTATCCCTATTTCCTGCTTCTCGCCTTTGTCGCTTTTCTCCTGGAGGGCTGGGCCGCCAATCGTACTCGGAGCGAGATTGCCGGTGCGTGATGGTCCATTTGTCCTCGATTAATGCTTGAGATTCGCATGCCGATCATGTAGTTATTGGCGAAGTTTCACATATAAACTGGAGGACAAATGAAGAACGTCAGAAAAGAACTTGTTGAATGCGGGGTCAGGATAGTGCGCGCCGGCCTGGTCGCGGGCGCCGGGGGTAATATAAGTGCGAGGGATGGTGACATTGTGTGGATGAAGCCGAGCGGCTTGGCTCTCGACGAGATGAAACCGTCGGACCTGAGCGGCATGGATCTGGAGACGGGCCGCCAGGTGAGCGGTCCGCACAAGCCGACTTCCGAGGTGAACATGCACCTGGCGATATACAGGGTGCGCCCCGACGTGGCGGCGGTCTGCCACACCCACTCGGCGTGGGCGTCCGGCGTGATCAGCTCGGGCGCTGATCTCAAGCCGATGTTCGCCGAATTCGTGGTGGACCTGGGCAGGGTGGGCAAGGTGCCGTACATCACGCCCACGACCGTCAAGCTTGCTGAGGCCGTTGGAAAGAAAATGGAGAAGAATGATACTCTATTCATGGTCAATCACGGTGTGCTGGCAGTCGGCAAGACTATCACGCAGGCTTACTACAGATGTCTCGTGGTCGAAGATGCGGGAAAATCAATGGTGGCTGCCGCCGTGGTCGGCAGGCCCCGATTCCTGAATGCGAAGCAGGTCAAGGAGCTCATGTGCCTCGATAGTGTGAAGCATCGTATGAAGGTCATGAACGGCTGAGCGGGGCTGTTCACAGAGACCATTATAAAAAAAGCCGGTTCACAGCATCTGGCGGCGGCAGAGTTCCTGGAAGGTGCCGGGTTGAGCGCGAAGTGTTTTGTAGTCGCCTTCCTGGATGATGCGACCGTCGTTGATCACACATATTCGCGGAGCATTGACGATTGTGCTCAGGCGTTGCGCCAAGGATAACCTTCGCTTCGCTCGGTTGCCTTTCGGAAAAGAGTTTTTTTGCC
>CAYWJE010000185.1:0-7160 GCA_964458525.1 uncultured Verrucomicrobiota bacterium | reverse complement strand
TGTTCAAGGAGGTCATAGCCCGGATGCCGCCCAGGCAGGTAGTGGTCGTTGCAGTGCCGGATCAGTTTCATTACCCGGTGCTGATGGAGGCGTTGTTCAACAATCAGCATGTCCTTTGCGTAAAACCGCTGGTTCTGAAATACGAACAGACTGTCGAGATCGAGAAGCTGGCCTATGAGAAAGGGCTTTTCGTGGGGGTGGAGTATCACAAGCGGTTCGATAGGCGCTCGCTGATCGCGCGCCGCGAATACAGGCTCGGCCGTTTCGGCTCGTTCGCGATGGGCGAGGCCAAGATGATAGAGCCCTATCTTTACAGGTTCTCCAATTTCCAGAACTGGTTCACGGCCGACCAGACCGACCCCTTCGTCTACGTTGGCTGCCACTACGTGGACCTCGTATGGTTCATCACCGGCCTCAAGCCGGTTGAGGTGTCGGTGTCCGGCGTGCGCGGCAAGTTCCCGAATGGCAAGGATGGTTACATGTGGGCGAACGGGCGCGTGCGCTATGAGAACGGCGCTATCCTCTCCGTGATCGACGGGCTTGGATATCCGGACGATGCTGCAGGCAGCAATGACCAGTGTCTGCACATGTTCTGCGAGGGCGAGGGCAAGAGCGGGCTGATTTCGCACGACGACCAGTTCAGGGGCGTGGAGCACAGTTACCTCGATCCCATTGGCTGTGGCGGATCGAGGCACAACTACATCAATCCGGACTTTTACCGCCTGGTGCCATGGGAGGGCTCCGGCTACAAGCCGGTCGGTTACGGGTTCGATTCCGTTGCCGCTACGCTGAACGCGGCTTTCATGATAGAAGAGGAAGTGGCCGAGCTGCCGGAGGAGGAGTCGCTTGAGAAGCGTCGTGCCATCATCAAGGCGACCGATGAGAAGGGCCTGATTGCAACTCCGGCAAACAGCTACGTCAACGAGCTTCTAGTCGAGGCGGCCCGCCTTTCGATCCTGAACGACGGAGACATGGTGAGAATAATTTATGACGACGCGCCGCACATCGCGCTCAGAAGAGAATCAGGAGGTTGATAATCATGGCAGTATACGATCTTACGCCCGTGGACGTGCCGCGGGTCAATACGAAATTCCGTACGATTAAGACGAAAATCCCCGTTCCAGAGTCGCTCGAATTGTTCGAAGAGTTGAGGAAATCCGAGCCGCGCTCGATGATGGGCCAGCCGCCCATCGTGTGGCACAAGGCCGAAGATTTTACCGTGTTTGATAAGTGGGGGAACAGGTGGATAGACTGGTCATCCGGCGTGCTCATAGCCAATGCCGGGCACGGGCGCAGGGAGATCAGGGCTGCCCTGAAGGAAATCGTGGACCAGGGTTTGCTCACTTCCTACGTGTTCGTCCATGAGAAGCGCGTTCAGCTCGTGAAGATGCTGCGCGAGATCTCGCCCGATCCCGCGAACTACAGCGTTTTCCTGCTCAGCTCCGGAAGCGAGGCCACGGAGAACTGTATCAAGCTTTCCAAGACCTACGCGATGGAGAAGTACGGGCCGCACAAGAAGTATTTCGTCACCTTCAACAACGCTTTTCACGGCCGCACCATGGGCGCCCAGCTGGCCGGCGGGATGGACAAGCTCAAGAAGTGGATGGGCGAGAGCGATAAGTCGTTTGTCCAGGTTCCGTTTCCGGACGGCTATAAGAACCAGGACGTATCCTTTGACCTCTTCCTCAAGACACTTGCGGCAAAGGGCGTTGACCCCTCCGATATCGCCGGAGTGATGACGGAGTCCTACCAGGGCGTGGGACCAGACTTCATGCCAGTCGACTACGCGAAGAGTCTTGAGTCGTTCTGCAGGGAACATGACATCGTGATGTGCTTCGACGAGGTGCAGGCCGGGTTCGGACGGTCAGGCAGGATGTTCACGTTCGAGCATTACGGAGTAAAGCCGGACCTCATCGCGTGCGGCAAAGGCATATCCTCGTCCCTGCCCATATCTGCCGTTATAGGGCGGAAGGATATACAGGATATTTACACGCCGGGCTCGATGACCTCGACGCATTCAGGATCGCCCCTGCCCGTCGCAGCGGCAATCGCGAGCCTCGAGATCATCCAGCGGGAGAAGCTCGTCGAGCGTGCTGCGAAGATGGGCGAGATCCTCATTCCCGAGGTGAGGCGATTACAGGCGAAGCATCCTTCTGTTCTCGGCTGCGCCACTGGCAAGGGCCTGGTCGCCGGCATACAGGTGGTCAAGTCCGGCACCAGGGAGCCGGACAGCGTCCTCGCACAGAAGATCAACCTCTCGTGCTTCAGGAAGGGACTGCTCATGTTCGCGCCCGTCGGGATAGCCGGCGAATGCCTGAAGATCAGTCCGCCGCTCACGATCAGCGAGGAGGCCCTTCGCGAATCCATACAGGTGTTCGAGGAATCAGTTGACGAGGTGATTGGAGAATGAGACAAAATAAGGATATTGTAACGAAATACGTCGACGAGGTGCTTGCAGAGACCGCCGTGGTTGACATTCACACCCATCTCTACGACCCGGCGCTGGGCGATATTCTCCTGCGCGGGATTGACGAGCTGGTGACCTACCACTACCTCGTGGCAGAGCTCTTTCGGGCACGGCCCGATATTGCGTACGCGGACTACTGGAAAATGTCCAAGACCGCCCAGGCCGACCTGATATGGAACGAGTTGTTCATCAGGCGTTCGCCGGTGTCCGAGTCGTGTCGCGGGGTGTTGACGGTTCTGCATGCGCTTGGCCTGGATGCCAACGCGGAAGATCTTGTCCAGGCGCGAAAGTATTTTGCCGGGCTCTCCGCCCGCGAACACGTTGACAAGGCGTTCCAGACTGGGAACATACGGAGCGTCTACATGACGAACGACCCCATGGACACTTTAGAGCGGCCCGGATGGGAGAAGGGTTTCGAAAGGGATGACCGATTCCTCGGTGTTCTGCGGCTGGATAGCGCACTCATGAACTGGCCGATGCCGGTTGCGGCCTTGAAGGCGCTCGGCTACGATGTCGAATCCGCGCTATCGAGTTGCACGATCTCGGAAGTTCGCCGCTATCTGGGTGACTGGTGCGGCAGGTTTGCCGCTCATTACATGGCCATTAGCCTGCCGCCTTCGTTCCGGCATCCGGACCCGGAATCGAGCCTGACGGCTTTGATGGTCAACGCTGTTATCCCAGTCGCCCGCGAGCGAAACATACCCGTGGCCATGATGCTTGGCGTGAAGAAGCTCGTCAACCCGGCCCTTCAGGTTGCTGGCGACTCCGTGGGCAAGTCGGATATCAACACCGTGGAGCAGTTGGCCTGCGACTTTCCGGATGTGCGGTTCCTGATCACGATGCTCTCCCGCGAGAACATGCACGAGCTTTGTATCGCGGCGAGAAAGTTTTGTAATATCCTGCCGTTCGGCTGCTGGTGGTTCCTCAACAACCCGTCACTTATCCGGGAAATAACCGCGATGCGGTTCGAGACGCTCGGGCTCTCCTTCATCCCGCAGCATTCCGACTCGCGCGTTCTGGATCAACTGATCTACAAGTGGTCTCATTCGCGCCGGATAATTGGCGATGTGCTGGCCGGGAAATACGCGGATATCATCGAGACCGGGCGCGTGATCACGAAGCAGGATGTCCGCCGGGATATCGCCCTGCTGTTCGACGGCTCGGCGCTCAAGCCGTCCAGATGATGTGTTGCCTCAACCTGATTCCGTTGAAAAACCCCTGTGCGGGCGGGCAGGTGTTGCCGACCGTTCAAAATCAGGGTTTTTCAACAGAATCCAATCTAATGGGTGATTCTAATGCCCCGGAAGTCAAGCGAGGTATGGAATGGTCATTGGCCCCTCGGGCATCACGGCCACCTCGGCGGCTGGACCGGCTGCGCGGATGCGCTCGGCGACGAAGCGGTTTAAGTTGACAATCGGATTGAGGTGTGCGCGCCGTGTTTCCTCAGCGCTGATGTCACTGTAAAGCGCGACAGATGTCTTGACCAGGATCATGGCCAGCGTCTGCGCCTCCCATTGGTCGAACATCTCGAAGCCGGGCGCGAGCACGGTGTCGAGTATGGCATGGGGCGAGGCGTGGTCGAAGAGCAGCTTCTTAAAATTGCCATGCGCCGGGAATCCGTCGTTGCACTGGGCGGCTATCACGATAAGGCCGCCAGGCTCGACGATTTGGGCGGCAGCCGACATGCCCTTGACCGCCTGATAGAGATTCTGGTCTAGCGGGTAGCCTCCATTGGTGGTGATGACCAGCGGGTAGCGCGCGGGGCAGGGGACCATGGCGACGGACCTGGCGAAGCGGCAGCCGGCCTCGTGGGCCGCGAGCGGTGCGCCGCAGAAGAAACGGGTGATCTGTCGCCGGCTGTTCATCGTCACGTTGATAAGGAAATCTACCGGCAGCAGCCCTCCGATCTCGCGCACGAGTGACTGGGTCGGGTTGCCGTCGATCACGCCCCAGGTGGAGCGGGGGTCGGCGATGACCTGCGCGCCGTGGTAGCGTGTTATGGTGGCTATGTCCGTCAGGCCGGGACAAGCGGCCTTGTAGCCGCCCGAGAAGCCTGCAAACAGGTGCGGCTCGATGAAGCCGAGCAATAATCGCTTGTCGGCCTCGACGTAAGCGCGGTTCATGAAGACCGGGTGGCCGTCGGGCATGGTTCCGGCGGGTGCCAGCGTGGCAGGGTCGTAGGCATCGTGGTTCACAACCCGGACGCGGTTGAGGATGTCGGCGCCCAGCATGTCAGAGAGTTCGGCCGGCGTGTTCGCGCGGTGCGAACCGGTGCCGTTGACGATAGTGAAGTTGGCCGCCGACACGTGCGCGAGTTCATCGAACAGCCATGGCAGCACGCGGTCCGACGGGAACGGGCGGGTGATATCGGGGATGACAACTGCCACGCGGTCCGTCGCCCTGACGATTTCGCGCAGCGGCCGCGCGCCTGTCGGCGCTCGAACTGCATCGCGGAACCCCGCCGCTTCGTCGGACAGGCCGGCCACGAATCGCGGTTCGAGCACGCGCACGCCGCGCTCAGGCAAATCTATGTCGATGCCATCGCGCCCGTACTGGAGGTGTGCTTTTATTGTGTGCTCCCGGGGATGTCGATCACGTTGCCGCGGTTGAGCAGGAATTTGGGATCTACTGCGGCCTTGCAGCGCCTGACCTGCTCGACCGCGTCGGCGCCGTAGCAGCGCAGGAAGTCATTGCGCTTGCGCTTGCCGGTGCCGTGTTCGCCGGAGTAGACGCCGCCCAATTCGGCCGATTGGGCAATGATCAGGTCGTAGGCGGCCGCGCCGCGCTCGATCAGGTTGGCTTCCGGCAGGATCATGAAGTGCAGGTGACAATCGCCCAGGTGGCCGAAGGCCAGGTAGTCGAGCCCCTCGGCGCGCAGCAGGGAGTGGGTGAACTCGAGAAACGCAGGGAAGTTGGCCGGTGGCACGACCGTGTCGGTCATGATGGTGAACGTGCCGCGGTGCTTGACCACTTCGAGCGAATTAGCAGGTAGCGAGTGGCGTGCCTTCTGGAACACGGCGCGGTCCCGATCGTTGTCGAGCAGCATGATTGCGTTTTCGTCGATCCCGCAGTCGGCTTCGGCCAGGATGCCCAGCCATTCCTCGGCGGCATCCTCGACGCTGCGGTCCGGCAGTGGCACCTGGATGTAGATTGCCACCTCGTTCTCACCCGGGAAGAGCTGCTTCTCGTGCGTCATGTGGCGGCGGCAGTTGACTCCGAAATACTCGAACGCGGTCAGTTTGCCCGGTGCACCGGCTGGCAGGGCGCAGAGGTAGCGGTGGAACGCGACTGCATCCTGCTCGGAGCGCAGCGAGAAGAATAGATCGAGGTACTGCGCCGGGCGCGGCGCGATGCCGAGCGTGCAGCCGGTGACCAGCCCGAACAGCCCCTCGCTGCCGACCACCAAGTCGATGAAATCCATTGCGCCGTCCGGCGCCGAGAATGGGCCGCCCGCGTTCTTGATTGGCGGCCGCGGGTAGCGCGGCACCGGCCACTCCTGCTTGCGGTTGGCGAGATCGAGTTCGAACATGCCGTCAGCCGACACGTATTGGCCGCGCCTGGCGCGGATCGCCAGGCCCGACGGCAGCACGAAGTCGAGGCTTCGTACCCAAGCCCGTGTGGCGCCAATTTCGCCGGGGGTGAAACCGGATGCATTGCAGGCCACAGCGCCGCCAACCGCGGCATCGGTCCTGCTGGTCGGGTCAACCGGGAAGATGAGCTTCTGGCCGCTTTGCGTCAGTACCGTTTTACGCAGGTCCTCGAGTATCATGCCCACGGGCGCGCGGACGGTGAGTGCGTCGGCCTGCAGCTCGGGCGCCGGCTTGGTCATGTCGGCCAGTGAGACTATTACGCCGCCTTCGGGCGTGGCGCTGCCGGTCAGGTTCGAGCGGCCCGCGCAGACTGTGAACGGCAGTGCCGCGCTGAAGCAGGCGCGTGCGATTGCCGCGCAGTCGCGCTCCGATCGCGGTCGGCACAAAGCCTCGGCCTTGCCCGGAAGGTTCGAACTGTCGGCGATGTAGCCGCCTACTATGTCCGGGTCGAGCGTCAGTTCGAACCCGAACCGTTCGCGCAGGAAGGTCGCGAGCCCCGGCAGGGGCGACTGCCCCTGCGGGAGGTCTGCGCAGAAATGGTCGATCGCATCATACTCTTCGCGAGCCAGCACATGCTCCGCTACAATTCGATGAGTCGCCGGATAATCAGGAATTGTATTCATATCTCGAGTCAGATGATGTCACATGGTTGATTCCGTTGGAAAACTTCTGTGCGGGCGGGCAGGTGTTGCCGACCGTTCGAAATAAGGGTTCTTCAACGGAATCATCGGGGGTAATGATTGTACTGAGTATTTACACGTACTGTTTCAATGCGCGTCATGGATGATGAACTGATACCGCATCACGCACTATATGTCAATAACCATCCATTATGCAAGGCTTTTGAAACTTTTGTAAATTTCTTTGACATATTATTAAAAAATGGGAGCATATCTACCTTTGTATGAAAGACGAATATGTTGCTCGATAGTTACTACTCAGGTCATGCGCAAGAAATGCGGCGGGACAGGCCTGCCTGCAACGCTTGTGCGTAAGCACTGCGGGCAGGCTGTCCCCGTCCTACCTTTGGAATTCCTGGTAGGGCCGCCCCGACCTCCCGGAGAGTCGGGACTTTGAGGTCGGGAGCTAACGATTGGGACTAG
>CAYWJE010000184.1:0-7195 GCA_964458525.1 uncultured Verrucomicrobiota bacterium | reverse complement strand
TTCGCCGTCGGACGTCTCGAACGATACATCCTCGTACGCGAGATTCAGTTCCGCTGGCGTCAAGGCGATCTGCCTGGACGGGTGATAGACCATTCCCGATTGCTGAAAATAGAGCAGGATACACAGCCCTATATAAACAGCGGCCAGTATTCTCAGCGCCGAACCTGCAATCATTTTCAACATGCCCGGTATTTCCATGTTCACATCCCCTGTCCGCCAAGCGCTACGTCTTCCAGCCTCAGAGAAGAAGTCTACCCGAATCGTTCCAGCGGCTCCAGAAGAAGTTTCACGCGGAAACCGGATCATAATCCCGGCGCCAAGTTCCGGGCGGCTTGCCGAACTGCCGTGAAAATTCACGGCTGAGATGAAATTCATTGCAGAATCCCGTTTCTTCAGCAACAACACGCAGGGGGGCATCACTGGCGGCCAATAGCGCGCAGACCCTGGCCAAGCGAAGATATTTCAGGTGCCTCATGGGCGACCGCCCCATTTGACGGCGAAAAAAGGAATAAAAATGCGGCGCCGACATATTTGCGCGCCGCGCAAGCTCCAACACTGTCAGGTCGTCCGACAGATGCTCCTTCATGAAGCTCAACACGGGGGCAAGACGATCCTTGTGGCCGATGAAACTCAATGCTTCGGGCTGCGGCGGCGCCAAGTCACACAGGAGTTGCAGGGCGCGAAAGGCCAATGCCTGCCGACGCAAGCAATCGCCCAGCGACAAACCGGGTCGTTTCCGGTCGCGCAGGTATTCCTCCATGATCTCGGCAAACGGCTCGCATTGACGACGCGTCACCCGTAAGGGCATCTGAAGCAGGGACGTTACGTCCATGGATCCGAACAGCATGAAATGCATGTGAATCCACCTGGCGCGCATCCGATATCCTTGCTTGCGGTCTCCGTGGTGTATGATCTTCAGCGGAATATGGGCTCCGGTTAGAAAAGCCTCGCCTTCCTCCAAGTCAGCATGCCGGTGGCCACCACAGAAGATTTCGTAACGCCCCGTAACCGCCTGCGCCAAAATAGTGTACGAACACGTCTTGCAATGAATCTCCCCGTTTCGAATTATATCGAACTGATCCACATCGAAATGCTCCAGCGCCCACTCACGCGGCGGAATCTCTTGACAAATTGCCGGCCCGGTTTCCATATCATAGGAATGTATATAATGATAATAGTTTGATCAATTGTAAACTTACGCAACTATTCGTAGGATCGTAGCATAACATTTTATCCTGACAACTTGAACAACCCTCACCCATGCCCTTCCCCGGAAGGAAAGGGCGATCGGTTGAAGAATAGCAATGAAGTACTAAATCGGACTGTTGAATTCTTTATGGATTATGTGGGCCGGTTTGATCCATTGATGGAAGTTGAATTCAACAGCTTCAAAATGCCCGTGACATGGGTGAAGCCTTACGGCTGCGGACGCGTTTTCTACACTGCCCTCGGCCACGGTTCCGAGCAGACGGAGAATCCGAATTTCCAGCGAATGATCGTGAACGCCGTGCGCTGGTCAGCCGAGGCGAGGGATGTGCGCCAAAAATACAAGGAGCTTGGCGGATGGTAGTGCCTGTCGGGCGCAAGATATCCGGCATCACCGAGGCGCGACTTGCCCGCCCGCCTGCAACGCTTGTGCGTAAGCACTGCGAGCAGGCAGTGTTACAACATAGCAGGCGGGCGGGCAGGCTAAAGGAGTGGCTACAGGGGATGGGCAACAAATCGAAGATGCGCCAATTGCGAAAACCAGATAACCAGATATGAGCGGCATACTCGCTCTTGACAGCGCGGGTGTAAAGAGGATAACATTTTGAGAATATCAGAAAGGATACCGCGATGAAAACACGATATGATCTTCTTCCTTCCGACAGCAAGTCCGGGCTGGAAGTGATTCAGCTTACCGAGCGCAGCCTTCCCAGCTCCCACATCTACATGGAGGCACAGATATTCACTCCCGACTCCAAACGCTTTCTGCTGCACGAGTCGGCGGCAGCCCATGGCAGCTCGAAGGATGATCCACATCACCGCTACCTGCTTTGCGATCTCGACGACAACTGCGCCCTGCATCCCATCACCAACGAGACCGGAGCAACCGCGCCATCCCTTTCGCCAGACGGCTCACTTCTGTATTACTTCGTCAACGAAACCGTTCTCAACGGAGGAAGACTTTCTCTCAAAAGGGTGCGTCTTGACGGGAGCGACCGTCAAACATTGCTCGTACTGGACGCCGGCATTCCCGGAACCGCGTTCCGTCCGAGCATGATCTATCCGTTATCCACGATCCGCTCCGACGGAAAGAGCATTGCCCTTTCGTGTTTCCTTGGCGACGGCACGAGCGAAGGCGCGACATGGGGCCTCATGGTTTTTGATATTGAGAAACAGTCGGTCTCGCTTATTCTCGAGGGTAAAAGCTGGTGCAATATTCACCCGCAGTATTGCAGAGCAAAGGATGCCCCTGCAAATCGCGGCATCCTGGTTCAAGAAAACCATGGGAACTCATGCAGCCCGGACGGACAGTTCATCAAATTAACCGGGGGGAACGGGGCCGATATTCACCTCATCAATGATGATGGAACCGATTTCAGGGATTTGCCCTGGGGACGGGACGGGAACGAGTTCTGCCAGGGACACCAGTGCTGGCGCGGAACGACTTCATGGGCGATCACCAGCACCGGAACGAGAGAGCCTGCAGAACATCAGCTCATTGAGAGCAAGGCCGTTCCATATGCCAACCACATCGGAACCGCGTCGCCGGGCGGCATCCGAAACCACCTCAGTAGGGATTATCCCAAACCATCGTTCTGCCATTTTGCAACCGACGCGGACGGACGCAGACTCGTGACGGACTCTTCCGACGCGGAGGACGGCAGGCGGCTGTTTGTGGCCGACTTGAACCGCCCGGGAAGTGACGCACTCTCTTCATGGACCTGTATTGCCCGCCCAAATTCTTCGTGGAGCAAGAATTCACACGTTCATCCCTTTCTTGCGCCAGACGGCAATATGGCCTTTTTTAATTCAGATGAGTCCGGCATTCTCCAAGCATACATGGTGCGCGGACTCGATGCGTTGCAACAGAAATAGTAACCGAAAACAGGAGGGACCAGGTATGACAAAGAGACTGCAGGTGTATAAGTGCGATGTGTGCGGAAACATGGTGGAAATGATCCATGAAGGCGCTGGCGAACTGGTCTGCTGCGGCCAGCCGATGACTCTCCAGAAAGAGAACACCACCGACGGCGCGAAAGAAAAGCACGTGCCCGTTATGGAGGATACTCCCGCAGGCTGCAAAGTGACTGTCGGCAGCGTGAAGCATCCGATGGAAGATAAGCATTACATTGAATGGATTGAGCTGATCGTTGACGGCTCCGCCTTCCGTAAATTCTTCAAGCCGGGAGACGATCCCTCCGTCGTGTTCAAGGGCATGAAGACACAGGGCGCCATGGCGCGCGAATACTGCAATATCCACGGACTGTGGAAGGCATAAGTTTTCCCGGCGTCAGCACTGTGTAAAGAACCGTAAATGTATTCGTCCGCGACTACTGCTATGTGGCGGCCACTTCGCAGAGCAGCAAGCGGACGAATCACCTTTCATTATCGATCGGCAACTACTCACAGGCTGCTTAAAATTTGACGGCCGCACAGGCCTGCCCGCAGTGCTTACGCACAGGCGCTGCAGGCGGGCTGTGCAGCCCTACCAGAAATCCCAACGGTAGGGCGGGACCACGCCGAAGTGGGTGAACAGCCTTGCTTGTCACGCCAAAGGCGTGGTCGCGCCTTGTTTTATGAGCACGACTGAGCAATTACTATCGATTCATTCAATAGCGACTTATTCCGCACCAGACTTCAGCAACTGCGGCTCAGGCTCGTCAACCCAGCCGGCAGGCCTCTGCCCGGCTCCCTCGCGCCCGAGATCGCCAAGATCCTCGCGTGCGCGCTCAGCTAGCGAGAGGAGACGCTCAACGACGTCCGGATGTGCCGCGGCAGCTTCGCGCGTCTCGCCGATGTCGTTTCGAACATCGTATAATTCGGCTTTGGAACTGACCGTCTGCACAAGCGAGCCGCTGAGCCCCGTCAGCTTCTTCTCCAATGGGAGATAGAGTTTCCATGGACCGGACCGGACAGCCTGCAACTGCTCCCTGTGATAGAAGAAGAACCCCGGTCCGTCACAGGGCGATGTCGCGCCCGGCGCATTTGAGAGTATCGGCATTATGTCATGCCCGTCAATAATCCGGTCCGCCGGGAGCTGTGCTGCCCCCAAGCGCGCTAACGTGGGAAGTATGTCCAGCGTGGAAATCACATCATCCCGGACAACCCCCGCGGGTATCCTGCCGGGCCACCGTGCAATGCACGGCACCCGCTGTCCGCCTTCTGACGTGTCATAACCCCAGCCGCGCAGCGGCGCGTTACTACCCTGCCTCGGCTGCCAGCCCACGGCACCGTTATCGGATGTCCAGAGGATGATCGTGTTGTCGTCAATGCCAAGCTCGCCGAGGATCTTCATAATCTCGCCGGCGGACCAGTCGAGCTCCTCAACACAATCACCGTACGGACCATTAGCCGACTTCCCCTGGAACGGAGGACTTGAAAAGGACCGGTCAGTGCTGCCCGGCATCGCGTGGGCAAGGTAGAGAAAAAACGGCCCGTCCCTGTTCTCCCTGATAAACCGAATGCCTTCCTCCGTGTACCGCTTTGTCAGCGTATTCCGGTCGGATGGCGCCTCGACAACGGTCTCGTTGCGCATTATGGGAAGCGGCGGCCAATCCGGATTCCTGTCGCCCGGAACCATGTCCTCGCTGTAGGGACACCCGAAGAAGCTGCTGAACCCGTGACGGGTGGGTAGAAAAGGAGGTTGGTCGCCCAGGTGCCACTTGCCGACGCACGCAGTGGAGTAACCCTGTTCCGCGAGGATTGACGCAACGGTCTTCTCCGCCGGATTGAGTCCCTTGTGGTCAGTGGGAAACAACACGCACTTACCCTCGCCGCTCACATGCATATTGACCCTTCGCGGATAGCAGCCCGTCATCAGGCTCGTTCTGGAGGGCGTGCAAACGCCGCTGGTGCTATAGAAGCTGGTGAACCTGGCTCCCTCCCGGGCCATCCGGTCAATATTGGGCGTGCGGTGCTTCAGCGATCCGTAGCAGCCGAGATCGCCGTAACCCAGGTTATCCATCAGCATAAGAATGAAATTCGGTTTCTTCATCCGGCTTCCGTCCTTTCCGTGCTATTTTCAGATTGATTAATCAACCGGGCATGATATTTTAGTGCCATATTATTAATCATATAATACGGGGTGCGCCGGCGATGTCAAATATCAACCTATGAACAATCCCATCGAGAGCCGAAATATCTCGCGCCGTGAATTTCTTGTCCTCTCCGGGACATCCGCCGCGGCCCTGCTCAGCGGCTGCGCCACGAACCCGGTCACGGGCAGGAGCCAGTTAATCTTACTGGGCGAGGATGAGGAAATCAGGCTTGACCGCCAGAGCGCGCCGCACCAGTTCTCGGCGGATTTCGGGGCGATTCAGGACGCTGCGCTGAACGAGTATATCGGTTCCGTGGGGCACAAGCTCGCATCACTCTCGCATCGGCCCGGCATGCCCTACTCTTTCCGCGGCGTGAACGCGGTGTACGCAAACGCCTATGCGTTCCCTGCGGGCAGCATCGCCGCCACGCGCGGAATACTGCTGAACCTCGAGGCCGAGGCCGAGCTGGCCGCTTTGCTCGGCCATGAAATAGGGCACGTATGCTACAGGCACGCCGCGGCACGGGCCGGCAAAAGCCTGCTGGCCGCGGCGGCGGTGGGAACACTCACGCTTCTCATCGGATCACAGTACGAGGAATACGAGGCTCTCACGGCCGGACTGGGCACAATAGCTTCCGGCGCACTCCTTGCCCGCTACAGCAGGGCGAACGAGCGGGAAGCCGATGCCATAGGGCTCAAGTATATGACGGCAGCCGGCTACCCTCCTTCCGGTATGATCGCCCTGATGGACGTTCTGCGCAAGCTCTCGAAAGATAAGCCAGGCGTGATAGAGCTGATGTTTTCCACGCACCCCATGAGCGAGGAGCGCTACCAGACAGCGTCTAAAGAGGCGGACACCCAGTACAAGTGGGCGGCCGACTTCCCTTCCGACAGGGAGCGTTACATGGATCACACGGCAGGGCTGCGGGCAATGAAGGGAGCAATTGACCTCATGCAGCGCGCCCAGGAGGCGATGGGCTCTAACAAACTCGATTCGGCCATTGCATACTTGAACGACGCGCTCAGGCAGGCGCCCGACGATTACGCGGGACTACTCATGCTCGCACGCTGCCGCCTGTCGCGCAAGGAATGGTCAGAGGCGGAACGGCGCGCCGAGGAGGCAAAATCCATCTACCCCGGCGAGGCACAGGTGTATCAGGTGGCGGGGATGGCCAAAGTCTACAACCGGCGCTGCGAAGCGGCATACACCGATTTTAAGCGATATGAAGATATGCTGCCCGGGAACCCCAACACCACCTATTTCAAGGGTCTATCACTCGACTGCATGGGACGAAGGGAGCCCGCGGCGCGCGAATACATGGCCTACCTGGAAGAGGTCAACGAGGGCGAATATGCCCAACACGCATACAAGCGCCTCGTCGAATGGGGATATATCAAGTAGAATGGACGTCCGGCTTCTTCTCATGCATATCCGGCCGGCGGCAGACAAACAGAGGAAGCGATCCTTCCTGCCTGCCATCAATCGCAAGATCTATAGTGTATTCGCCGAAAGAATCGAGCTTGAGCTTCTGAATGCAGAGCACCACGTTCGCTGCGGCGGACGTGTCCTCGCTTCCGAACCTTATGCCGATTGAAGCTTCGAGCCCAGGCAGCACCAGTTTTCCATCGGCATCGCCGAAAGTCACATTCAACCTGTGTTTGCCCTCCTCTACCCTGGCAAACCGGATTCTAACGGCTACAGCACAGAGCGGGTGAATGGCCGGCATGCTGCCTGCAAAAATGCGGTCAAACGCGCCGAGAATGTTCAGCTTTCCGCCGGAGTCAGTCGCGGCATCGCACAAGGTGAAGATTTCAATATTCATGGATACACTCTACATCATGAGCAGACCATTCGCAAATGCTATTTGTTACTATTGCTCCGGCTGAATTCCATGGGACGCATCTGCGATTCGTTGCCCATCGCCTGTAGCCACGGCTCCGGTGAGCTACAGA
>CAYWJE010000183.1:0-7222 GCA_964458525.1 uncultured Verrucomicrobiota bacterium | reverse complement strand
AACTGTGAACCGTGAACGGGTACAAAAAAAACACACGGAAAACCCGGAAGCGCCAGAAATATAACAACTCAGTCAGGAGTCGGGATTTAGAATAAAACGCGCAAAAATCAGCCATTGAAGAGGGCGAGGGACATTCCGCTAAAACCCTGCGTTTAGCGCAGTATTCTCTGACATAGAATTCTTTCGGAAAATCAAAAATCAACCATCTGAAATCAGCAATCCCGTTCACACTTCTCACCGAAGTGCTCGTATCCGCGGCCGCTCATGACAGATCTCGCGCCGGCGGAGTCAAGACACTCGATCACGCCGCGCCTCGCGGTCATCTTCCCGATCATCGAGCACGGAAGCTCGAAACGTCTGCGCCAGGCAGCCTGAAAGGCGCGCGCCTTCCGCGCTGAAACCGTGAACAGGAGCTCGAAATCCTCGCCATCCGAGAGGGCATGCTGCAGCGGCGCGCCCTTCTTCTTATCCTTCAACGCCGCTCTCGATAGCGGAATCGCATCGAGCTGAAGCTCGGCGCCCGTCCCGCTGCGCTCATTGATGCGGCGCAGGTCCGATGCCAGAGCGTCGCTGACATCAATCATGGCGCTCGCCCACCCGCGCGCAGCAAGCCAGCGTCCTTCCTCAATGCGCGGCTCAAAGCGCAAATGCCTGCCCGCCGCGCTGCCGCCCAGCGAGCCGGTTACGAACAGCGCATCGCCCGGCTTGGCGCCGGAGCGAAGGACCGCCTTTCCCGCCGCAACAGTCCCGACACAGAAGACGTGGAGCTCAAGCGCCGGGCCGCGCGCCACATCGCCGCCCACGATCGAGACATTCCAGCGCCGTGCAACGGCATTCATTCCCCTGTATATCCCGGAAAGCCGTGTCACGCCACTGTGTGCGGGCGCCACCAGGTCAACCACCGCCCACAGCGGCTCGCCGCCCATTGCCGCAATATCGCTCAACGCCCTGCCTAGCGCCTTGCGGCCAACGGCGGCGGCAGGAGCGTTGGAAAGGAAATGCACGTTTTCGATCACGGGATCAGAAGTGAGGAGCAGGTCCCGGCGCGCAACACATGGCCCGCCGCCAGGGAGCCTTACAACCGCGCAGTCATCCCCCGGCCCCACAAGAACGCCGCGGCCGGCAGAAAGCTTTCCGCACAGCCGCCTGATCATGGCGATTTCACCGATATCAGACAATTTTAACATGAAATTTCGTGACTATAAGGGAAACGGCCTTGCCACAGAAGTTTCAATTTGGAACTCAGGAAAGCAGGAAAAGACAATTTCTATTCCTCTCCACTTCCTCTCCTTCCTGAGTTCCAGATTCACCTCTTCTCTTTTCTTGCCCTTCCTGCCTTCCAAATTAACTCATCCCTCACAGGCTTTTTTGATGGCTGCATTGAACGGGGGACGCAGCACGCCCTTTTCACAGACAATGGCCGTGATGAGCGACGCAGGCGTGACATCGAACGCGGGTGAATAGACCTTCACGTTCTCTGGGGCGGTGAGCCTGCCGAATCCGCGAATAACCTCGTCGCGCTCCCGCTCTTCGATCGGAATGCCCTCGCCGGATTCCAGCGTCAGGTCGAAGGTGGACGTGGGAGCAAGCACATAGAAAGGGATATCGTGTGCGCGGGCAAGCAGCGCGACCCCGTAGGTTCCGATCTTGTTGGCCGTGTCGCCATTCGCCGCTATGCGGTCGGCGCCGACCATCACGAGGTCAATCCGCCCCTGCTTCATCACGAACGCCGCCATGTTATCGCAGATCAGGGTGGTTTCGATCCCCGCCTGGGTCAGCTCCCACGCCGTGAGGCGTGCGCCCTGGAGAAGCGGGCGGGTTTCGTCCGCATACACGCTCACATGCTTGCCCTGCTCCCGAGCGACATAGATGGGCGCGAGGGCAGTGCCGTACTGCGAGGTCGCCAGGCTCCCGGCATTGCAGTGCGTGAGAACCGTGGCGCCGTCATGGATGAGCGCGGCACCGTGCGCACCGATCGCCCTGCACATGGCGACATCCTCGTCGAATATTCTGACCGCCTCGCGGGCCAGTTCCTCGCAAATCTCGCCGGGAGAGTTGCCGGCGAGATTTGAGGCAAGCGCCTTCATCCTATCGAGCGCCCAGAAAAGGTTAACCGCCGTGGGGCGGGAAGTCGCGAGGTAGTCGGCGCCGCGGCAGGCATCCGCGACAAGTCCGGCTCCCGTTTTGGCGTCGGAATTCTGCGCCGCGATCACAACGCCCATGGCGGCGGCCACACCTATTGCCGGGGCGCCGCGCACCTGCAGGGTCTTGATAGCGGTCCACATCTCCTCCAGCCCGCGGATTTCCAGGAACACCAGATCAATCGGCAGGCGCGTCTGGTCAACCAATCGCGCATGACCGGGCACGAGCACGCCAGGCGCGTCGCCAACCCACTCCACAGTCCGGATCATTGCCATATTTCCTCCCCCGAGAGCATCACCAGGAACGCGAGATTAACGCTGTTGAACAATACATGCATCATGATCGGAACAACTATATTGCGGGAACGAATATACGCCAGAGAAAGAGCGGCCGCCAGCACAA
Source organism: uncultured Verrucomicrobiota bacterium (assembly GCA_964458525.1). GTDB lineage: Bacteria > Verrucomicrobiota > Kiritimatiellia > JAAZAB01 > JAAZAB01 > CAYWJE01. Next base: position 4,678 of record CAYWJE010000183.1, on the reverse strand, counting down.
AAAGCGGAACCAGGGATGGAAGATGCAGATGCATTGCGGAGAAAAGAAAGGCGCCGAGAAGCACAGCGCGGGGAGCCCCCATTCCACGCGCCAGTAGCGGCAGGAGAATGCCCCTGAAGAGAAGCTCCTCGGCCACCGGTGCCGCCACCGCAGCCAGGAAGAGATGCAGCGCCATAGTAACAGGCGACTGCGGAGCGAGGAAGACCGATACCACGTCCTGCATCGAGAGTTCTATACCAGCCGCTCTAAGCAGCGCGTGGTAGGCGATGGTGATGACAAGAAAAACCGGCAGGAACGCGAGGTACAGGACCGCGCCCCTGCCAGCCTGCCTGACAAATCCGCCTGAGTTGGCGCCGAACGCGGAGCTCCAAGTCGTTCCCGACCGGCGCAGCAGAACCAGCACGATGATGATTCCCGCCAGATGAAAGATCACGCCCTGCACGATGACCCAGCTTGACTCCAACTCCCCGTCCGTCACCAGTCCGAACGCCGCCGCGCCGCGTCCGATAAGAACCCCCACGAACTGAAGAACCAGTAGGGCAAGCAGCAGTCGGCCCGCGAAATGCCAGGAGAAAGGACGAGCCGCAAGCCATGCGGCGCCAGAGCGCAAACTCTTCCGGAAATCCGATCCCGGCGAACCGGTCACTATCGCATTCTTCACGGCATGAGCAACAAAAGAGAGAAACACCGCCAACCCGGCCAGCACCACCAGCCCGTACAGGCCATACACGAGCTGGACATAGGGGAAATCGTTCATCATCTTCCAAAGCGGGCTCACGCCTGCTTGATTTCGAAGAGGTTCCCGTCATAATCGCGGATAAATGTAAGAAGCGCATCGCCCTTGGGAACGCGCAGCACCTCGACATCCAGCACCGCACAGCGTTCGAGCAGGGTTTCCCTGTTCTCAACCGCGAGACATCCGTGGACAACCGAATCGTTTGAGCGCACTCTGCCGGGAACGATAAAAACCTCGAACTGCACTCTATCGCCAGAGTAATAGACCATGGACAAGTCGGATAAAATCCCGAACAGCCCCTGCGACACCGATGCCGGGAGAACTTTTACGGCCGACTTGCTCAAGCCCAGCGCCTCGACGAAAAAACGATCAGAATTTTCAACGGAGCCACATGCCAGGCCCATATGAACCCAGTTCATTCTTCATTTCCTCCATATTGCATAACTTCACCTCGGCGCGGCATCCGGCAGGCCGCCATCCACGGGTATCGTTCCGCCCGTGGTGGGCGTCTGGCGGGTGACGAAGAACAGCGCCGCGTTTCCCACGTGCCGGCCGGTCACCTGCGTCTTAAGGAGGTTCCTGTTCCTGTAATATTCGTGCAGCTCGTTCTCATCAATCCCGCGCGCCTTCATGCGGTTCTTGCCGACCAGCTCCCAGAGACCCGACTTGTACTTACCCTCCGAAAACACGGCATCCGGCGCAACCATGTTGACCCTGATATCATGCTCCGCGAACTCCAGACTGGCGATGCGGCCAAGCTGATGACAGGCGGCCTTGGTACAGCTATAGGCACCAAATCCCGCGCTGGGCGACGGAACATTCTTGGTGGACATGATAACGATATCCCCGCCGGAGCCCTGCGCGATCAGTCTGCGTCCAGCCTCGGCCAGCACGATCAGCGTTCCCTCAACATTGACCTTCTCCAGCAGCCGGAACCGATCAAGATCCATATCAATGAGCTTTGAAACGTGGGCGATGCCGGCGTTATGGACCACGAAATCGAGTCGTCCAAAATGCCCGAACACGGCATCGAACGCGTTCCGCGTCGAGCCGGGGTCGGTGACGTCCAGGGGAAAAGCCCTTGACCTGCCCGGCACGATCTCGTCCAGATCCCTGGCAAAAGCTTCAAGCTTCTCGCCCGCCAGATCAGTCGCGGCAATCGCGCAGCCGTTTTCAAGCAGGACGCCGCATATCCCATATCCTATCGCGCCCGCCGCGCCCGTCACAAGCGCAACCCTGCCTTCAAGCGGGCCACCCTGTTTTCCATCCTTTGCCGGCATGGATCACCGCCCTTTCTTTTTCAGCGCATTGAACAAATCAAGCGCGTCCTTCGGCTTCATGTTCTCGTGAACCACCTTGCGGATGGCCGTCAACATTGCAATTGGCGCATCGCTCTGGAAGATGTTGCGGCCCATATCAACGCCGACCGCTCCGCCCTGCACAGCGTTATATGCCATCTTCAACGCATCCAGCTCCGGCAGTTTTTTGCCGCCGGCCATGACGATCGGCACCGGACAGGAGGCTGTAATCTGCTCAAAATCCTCCGCCACGTAATAGGTCTTCACCAGATGCGCGCCCAGCTCCGCGCAGATCCGGCAAGCAAGCTGGAAGTACCTGGCATCCCGCACCATGTCCTTTCCCACGGCCGTAACGGCCATCACCGGAATGCCATATCTGATCCCGGCATCCACGAGGCGGGTCATGTTATGAACGGAGCGGGTCTCGTGTTCACCGCCTATGAACACCTGTATCCCGATTCCGGCGGCATTCAGTCTGATGGCATCCTCGATATCCATCGCTATTTCCTCGTCGGAAAGCTCCTTAAGAATGCTGGGCCCGCCGCTCGCGCGCAGTACCACCGGCCTCGTGATGTCAGACGGCACAACGGAGCGGAGTATCCCGCGCGTGCAGAAGAGCGCGTCGCAGTCAGGGATCAACGGAACGATATTTAAATCAATCCTCTCCAAGCCCGTGGTTGGCCCCTGAAAGTATCCATGGTCAACTGCCAGCATCACGGTGCGTCCCGTTTTCGGATTGAACACCCGCGCAAGCCGGTTCTTCATTCCCCAGTCGAGGTTCCCGGCTCCCTTTAAAAAGAACCCGAACTTGTCCTGCTCCACGTCGGCCCGGTAACTCTTTTCCTTCCTGCTCACATCTGCTTCCGGCATGGTATTATTCCTCCTTTGATTCTGTAACTCCAGTTCGTCGCGATCGAACCGGCAAATCATCCCACGGCGGCTCGCGCACGAAAACACCGTGTGAATACAGCTTGCGGTCGCGATCATTCGTCGCCTGTGCCTGCTTCAACCATTCGGTCCAGCGCCTATCCAGCTCCTCTTCTGAAAGAGAATCGAGATCAAGATCCTCCTCGCTCAGAAATTCATCTCTCAGAGCCTTCATACGCCCCCCCCGGGAACCTGGAAGGGCAAAACTCCCTCGGCCCGTTTTACGATGACATCATGGGCGGCTGAAAGCGAAAGCCCGTCAACCTCACGGCATACGGCGTTCCATTCACGCGCCCAGTCCTGTGCCGCTTCCATATAACGCGCAAGTCGTTCCTCATTTGCATGCATCAGCTTACGGCGCTCCGCGTCAAGTGCGGCTTCCAGATCCTCGACACCTTTTGTGATCGCGGCCAGCGCGGGGCGCCGCTTCATGAACCGTCCGATCTCATCAGGCCACTGCGCTGCAAGCTCCATCAAGTCCGTGGCGCTGCGGGAATACAGCAATTTTTCTTCCGTTCCTCTCAGCATCCGGGCGAGTTCCCCGATGACGGCGTAATCCTTCTCGCGGTTGGTCTTCTTGGTTTCGATCAAGTCGGCCGCATCCAGGCATGGGTGCCGCACCCCCTCTTTTTCCCGCCATAAACAGTCGAGACGTCCGGACGGCAGGCGGGGTGGTCGAGTGACAAAATCGCAACGCACCCTCATGCCATCATCTTCAAACTCGAGATGCGCGCTCCATCCCCCAGCCATCCACCGGACATCAAGAGGCGCGCCGAACCGGAAAAACGCCCCGCGCCGTTCAAGGTTTCCCATGATGTGACACATGCTTTCGTCATCCTCACGCAAAATCCAGTCGCCATCCTTGCTCATCATCGCCAACCGGTGCAGGACAACGGCCTGGCCGCCGCTCAACAACGCACGCAGACGGCCGCGGTTAAACTCCTCGGTCAACTGAAGATAGATATTCATATCAATCCGAGCATGATAGCCCCAACCAGGGCGGCGGTCAAGGCGAAGCTGGAAATTCACATTGACATCGCGCACTGTTTCTGGCAATTTTCGGCTTGAAATCGTTTATTCAACGGGACTCCCGGCCGGACCATTCCCGCGCCGGGCGGACGGAACAGGAGGATCATCATGCTGACCTTTGCTGAAGAGATGCTGTTGCTGGCGCTGGACGACAAGGATGGAGTTATCAAGCCTCTGCCCCAGTCCGCCATGAAATACGCGCTGGCCGGCGCGGTGCTTATGGACTTGGCGCTGCACAACAGAATTGACACCGACCTTCGGCAGCTGCGGGTGGTCAACACCGCGCCCACCGGCGACGTCATCCTCGACGAGACGCTGAACATGGTGCAGGCGGAAAAGGAGCCGCACACCATCACGCACTGGCTGGGACAACTCGTGGCCCGCTCAAAGGATCTGCAGGACCGGATTCTCTACCGCCTTGTTGACAAGGGCATCCTCAAGCTCGAGAACCGCAAAATATTTTGGGTGTTTGACGTACGCAGGTATCCGCTTCTCGATAACCGCGAGGTGAAGGAGGTCAAGACCAGGCTGCGCGAGCTTATCATGAGCGACGAGCTTCCCGATCCACGCGACGTGGTGCTCATCAGCCTGATTAACGCGTGCTCTCTGTTCGACGAACTCTTCACCGATGAGGAACTGGAGAAATTCCGCCACCGGATTGAGATGCTTGCCAAGATGGATCTGATAG
>CAYWJE010000182.1:0-7285 GCA_964458525.1 uncultured Verrucomicrobiota bacterium | reverse complement strand
TTTTGCGTAAAGATATGTAGTGGCAGTCTTGCACAAACAGAACTGCGAGAACAAACAAACAGGGAGGATACGGCATGGCGACAAAAGTAGGCATCAACGGGTTCGGACGCATTGGCAGGCTGGTTTTCAGAGCCGCGCACGAGATGAAGGCTCTCAAGGATCTTGATTTCGTGGCCGTGAACGACCTCACCGACACGAAGACCCTTGCCCACCTGCTCAAATACGACTCGACGTTCGGCAGGTTCCCGGGCAAGGTCGAGCACGATAGCGAGAACATAATCGTGGACGGTAAGAGCATACACGTTCTCTCGGTCAAGGACGGTCCCGGCAAGATGCCGTGGAAGGACCTGGGCGTTGACGTGGTTCTCGAGAGCACCGGCAGGTTCACTGACAATACGGACAAGGCGAAGCCGGGCGCTCAGCCCAGCCTGCATATCACCGCCTCCGGCGCCAAAAAGGTGCTTATCAGCGCACCGGCCAAGGGCATTGACGTCACCATAGTTATGGGCGTGAACGAGGATGACTACAACCCGGCAAAGCATCATATCATCTCTAACGCATCGTGTACGACCAACTGCCTGGCGCCCCTTGTCAAGGTGCTGAACGATACGTTCGGTATTGAAAGAGGATTGATGACGACCATTCACTCCTACACCAATGACCAGAGCATCCTCGATTTCCCGCACAAGGATCTCAGACGCGCCAGGGCTGCCGCGGTGTCCATCATCCCAACAACCACCGGCGCCGCTAAGGCGATATCTGAAGTCATTCCCGAACTGAAGGGCAAGCTTCACGGCTACGCACTCCGTGTTCCGACGCCTGACGGGTCGATTACGGATCTTGTCGTGATGCTCAAGAAGAACGCCACGGTTGAAACGATCAACGAGGCGTTCAAAAAGGCAGCATCTTCGGGCCCCCTCAAGGGCTACCTCGCGTACTGCGAGGACGACATCGTGCTTGCCGACATCGTTCACGACGCCCACAGCAGCATATTCGACAGCAAGCTGACGATGGTGATCGGCGACAACATGGCGAAGGTGGTGAGCTGGTATGACAACGAGTGGGGCTATTCCTGCCGTTGCATTGACCTGATCAAAAAGCTTGGCGCGTCCCTGTAGGCGGGCCGGTTTATATTTAACCTGCGTTCACGGACGGCGGGGCCGCACTGCGGCCCCGCCGGACCAAATCAAGGTGTTGCCATGAATAAAAAGACTGTACGGGATGCGGATCTGAAGGGTAAACGTGTTTTGATGAGGGTGGACTTCAACGTGCCGCTCGAGGGCGGCAAGGTTGCAGATGACACGCGCATCACGGCGGCCATGCCGACCATTCGTTACGTTCTCGATCATGGCGCCTCGCTCGTTCTGATGAGCCACCTTGGACGGCCGAAGGGGAAGCCCGCGCCCGAGTTCAGTCTCAAGCCGGCAGCAGATAGACTTTCAGCACTGCTTGGTAAGGAAGTCGCTTTTGTCTCCGACTGCGTGGGCGCGGAAGCGGTTTCCAAGGCGAAGGCTCTGAAGCCCGGTCAGGTGCTGTTGCTGGAAAACCTGCGGTTCCACGCCGAAGAGGAGGGCAAGCCCGATCTTCCCAAGACGGCATCAGATGACGAGAAGAAGGCCGCAAAGGCCGCTATGAAAAAATCGCAGGCTGTCTTTGCCGCGAAACTGGCCGCGATGGGCGAAGTCTACGTGAACGATGCGTTCGGAACGGCGCACAGGGCACATGCCTCCATGGCGGTCGTGACCGCTCATTTTCAGGAGCGCCTGGCAGGCTTCCTGATGGAAAAGGAAATCGAACACCTTGGGAAGGCCCTGGCCGATCCGGAGCGCCCCTTCGTGGCGATAATAGGCGGGGCCAAGATAAGCGGCAAAATTGATGTTCTCATCAACCTGATGAAGAAGGTTGACGCTTTCCTGATCGGCGGCGGAATGGCTTACACATTTTACCGCGCGCGCGGCCTTCCGGTCGGCAAGTCGCTCGTTGAAGAGGATAAGATTGAGCTCGCCAGCCAAATTTTCGACAAGGCCCGCGCTTCCGGTGTGAACCTGCTGCTCCCCGTGGATCATGTCGTTGCCGATGCGTTCAGTGCTGATGCCCGCGTCAAGACGGTGGATGAAAACGGGATAGAGGACGGCTGGATGGCGCTTGATATAGGACCGCGCACGATCGCCCTTTTTGAGAAGGAGATTTCAGGATCGAAAACCATAGTCTGGAATGGGCCCATGGGGTGTTTTGAAATGGCGCCTTTCGAGAAGGGAACTGAGGCCGTGGCAAGGGCCATCGCGACGAACAGGAACTGCGCCAGCATTATAGGCGGCGGTGATAGCGTGAGCGCCGTGAATAAGTTCGGACTGGCCGACAAGATGACCCACGTGAGCACCGGCGGCGGAGCGAGCCTTGAGTTCCTGGAGGGCAAGGAGCTCCCCGGGGTCGCGGCCTTGAGCGACAAGTGATAACGGTGGACTGCGCACGGCGCGGGTCGCGCCGCTTGAAGCGTCCGCTTTGACATGATTAACTGGAGTAAAAGTTGAATACAAGAAGAAAACCGATCGTGGCCGGCAACTGGAAAATGAACAAGAACGTTGCCGAGGCTTCGGCGTTCGTGCAGGATATCAAGCCCGGACTTGACCACAAAAGGGGCGTGGACGTGATAGTGTGTCCGCCATTCACCTCGCTGGCGGCGGTGAGCGCGATCGTGACAGGCAGCGGAATCCTGCTTGGCGCCCAGAATATGCACTGGGAGAAATCGGGCGCGTATACCGGTGAGGTTTCGGCGGAAATGTTGCGCGAGCTGTATTGCCACTACGTGATCCTGGGACATAGCGAGCGGCGTACCTTGTTCGGCGAGACCGACGAAGGCGTTAACCGCAAGGTGAGGGCCGCCCTGGCCAGCCACCTCGTGCCAATCGTGTGCATTGGAGAGACGCTTGAGCAGCGGAATGCCGGCAACATGGAGGATGTTCTCGCCACCCAGGTGAAAAACGGTCTCACGGGCATAGAGAAGAAGGAACTGAAGGACATGGTCGTTGCCTACGAGCCGGTGTGGGCGATCGGAACCGGCGTGAGCGCCACTGCTGCTCAGGCACAGGATGCCCACAGGTTCATTCGCGGATTGCTCAAGGAAATCTCCGATGATAAGACAGCCGCAGCCGTTCGCATCCTTTACGGCGGAAGTGTGAAACCGTCAAACGCGAAGGAGCTCTTCGGCCAGCCTGATATTGACGGCGGCTTGATCGGCGGCGCGGCCCTGGATGAGGAGTCGTTCCTCGCGATCGTTAACGCGGCATTGCCCGCCTGAACCCTGGAGCGTGTTTTACGCCATGGAAGTCCTTAAAGTGTTTCTTATAGCAATAGAGGTGATCAGCAGCCTGCTGCTCATCGTGGTTATTCTCCTGCAGAAGTCCAAGGGCGAAGGGTTAGGCATGGCGTTCGGCGCGGAAATGGGCGAAGCCTTGTTCGGCGCGCGTGCCGGCAATATCCTGATAAAGGTTACGATCTGGCTCGGCGTGATCTTCCTGCTTAATACGGCCGTCCTTGCAAAGATTTACACCCGGAGCCAGTATCGTTCCCTGGTCTCCAGGGATGCGCCCGCCCGCGTGGAAGATGCCGCTCCGCCCTTGCGGTCGAGCCCGGGCGCGGAGGAACCGGTTCCGGTTCCGTACCAGTAGGATGGAACATGCCGCCAATAACCGCGTTATCCCGGCTTCCTGGCATCATCTTCATCTGCCTGCTGCTGGCCTGCGCCGGATGCGGCGCGCGGCGCGCAGATGATCAAGCCGGTTCAGGAAAACAGGAAACCGTGTTCCGGGGCGTGACTTCCCGCATTCGCGGTTTCGATCCCGTCCTTTCCGGCGATGTCGCTTCCTCCCTCGCCATCAGCCGCGTATATGAGGGGCTGCTACAGTATTCCTACCTTGCACGCCCTTACCGGGTCGAGACCTGCCTCGCGGCTTCGATGCCCGATGTTTCAGATGATGGTCTTGTCTATACTTTCAATGTAAGGCCGGGCATTTTCTTTCAGGATGATCCCTGCTTCATCGAGACCGGCGGCGCGGGGCGCGAGCTTGTTGCCGGGGATTTCGTATATTCGATCAAGCGCATTGCCGATTTGAAGAACAGATCCACCGGTTACTGGGCGTTCAATAACCGGATCAGGGGCCTCGACGAGTTTCGCGCATCCACCGCCGGGGAGGAGCCCACCGATTACGACGGCCTGGTGGAGGGATTGCGCGCTCTTGACCGGCATACGCTCCGGATCGAACTGAATGAGCCATATCCCCAGCTGTTGTGGATCCTCACGATGCACTACGCCTTCGCCGTGCCGCGGGAGGCGGTTGAATTCTACGGATCTGATTTCGTTAACCACCCGGTCGGGACCGGCCCGTACAGGCTGGTTTCCTGGCGCAAAAATTACCGGCTTGAGTTCGAGCGGAATCCTAAGTGGATGGAGACGGGCCGCGTAGAGCGTTATCCCGCCGAGGGTGAGCCGGACGACCGTCAGGAAGGCCTACTCGTCGCCGCCGGGCGGCAACTTCCGTTTGTTGACAGGATAGTCCAGCTCGTGGTCTCAGATGTTTCTACCCACTGGCTCATTTTCCTCACCGGCCAGATCGAGGCCTCCGGGATATCGCGTGATAATTGGGACGCCGTAGTGACTCACGAGGGCCGGCTCGCCGGGCATCTCGCGGATATTGGAATAAAGATGTATTCAACGCCGGCGCTGAATACTTTCTATATCGGCTTCAACATGGATGACCCGGTGGTGGGTCCCAACAAGCTGCTTCGCCAGGCGCTGACCTGCGCGTTCAACAGCGAGCAGTATGTCAGGTTTTACAATAACAGGATGGTTCGTGCGAAAGGGCCGATCCCGCCCGGAATCGCGGGCTACGACGAGAAGCCAGCCGCGTTTCCTTTTGATCTCGACCGTGCCAGGCGCCTTCTTGCGGAGGCAGGCTATCCGGAGGGGCAGGACCCGGAAACCGGCCGACGTTTGCGGCTCTTGATTGACGTCGGGCGCGCCAGCGATCCCGAGACCCGCGCTTCAATGGAGCTGATAGGAGATTTTATGAACCGGATAGGAGTCCTGCTCGAGCCGGTCTATAATAACTGGCCGGCCTTTCTCGAGAGACTTGAGCGCCGTCAGGTCCAGCTCTACAGTCTCGGATGGATCGCCGACTATCCGGATGCCGAGAATTTTCTCCAGCTGTTCTATGGGCCGAACACGTCGCCCGGTCCGAACCACAGCTGCTATTCAAACAGGGAATATGATGCCCTGTATGAGCGGGCGCGCGTGATGAGCGATTCTCCGGAGCGAACGGCGCTTTACAAGGAAATGGCCGATATCGTGATCGAGGACTGCCCGTGGATCTTTATGAGCCATCCCCTCAGCTATGGCCTGAACCATTGCTGGCTGATGAACTACAAGCCGCATGATTTTCCATACGGCATGTCGAAATACTACGCCATTGATGAGCAGTCGCGCCGCGAATGGGTCGCGATGCACGGCGTGGAATGATTAGCCGTCACCTACGGCTTCACCGGCTTCTCATCAAATGCCATGGCGCGCACCTGCTCCTGCGTGAGCGCTGTCTGGAATAACGCAAGCTCATCGAGGACCCCGTTCATCGTGCTGTCGCCCACAAAGAATGCGAGAAACAGGGTCTTGTTGTCGAATGGCCTGTCGCTGACGTATTCAAAGCCGTCCACGTAGAGGATGTAATTATCTTCAGTATCCCACGTGAGCGCGATGTGATGCCATTGATTCTCCCATTCAAAAGGCACGAAAGTTATGTTGGAGTTGGAAAGGCGGATGCGGCCCGACGTGTGATCCAGGTAGTGTGCTGCCGGACCCATCTGCAAAATGGTCTCGCGAGTTCCATCCTTCGGGCTCCAGCCCGGCTTGAACCAGAAACTTATGGTTCCTGTTTTCCTCCAATTAGTGAAGAAGTCGTTGCTCGTGCAGATCTTGAGCATTTCCTGCGCCGAGTTCATGCCGCCCGGGATCCATGTCAGCGGCGAGATCGAGGCGCCGCGCGCGGAAGATGCCGGGTTCCGGCGCTCGATCAGAAGGCCATCAATGTTAAAAGTGATTTGCTGCTTGTCCGTTGTCATGAGGACAAGGTGCAGATCAGATTCCAGTGCCATGCCCTCTGGCGCATGTTTTCGCCATTCGGCGCCATGGTTCCTGCCTATATTGATTTGGTCGAACTGATACCTGAATGTGCACGAAAAACGCTGCCATTCGTCGGAGAGGCAGAAGAATAGGGGATCACCAGCCTGTTCGCCATCCGCGTCCTTCAATAGAAGCTGCAGACAGCCTTTGCCCCTTGCGTAAAGAGATGCAACGTAGACGGATGGCACGATATTGACCCCGTTATACCAGCCGCGCTCAACCTGTGCACTTACAAGCACTCCTTCTTCAACATCATTTCCAGGGGTGGCTATCTGTAGCGACTGGCTGCCCTGCCACTTCTGGTCGGTCGCTGCCGACAGCGAACTGCCGGCTTGCGCCAGAAAGCCGTCAACGTCCTTTTCCGCGTCGGCTTGATTCGGGGCAAGCACGTTGGCGTGCTGCTCTTCGATCAGGATACCCTTTCCGAACTTGCTTTCGACAAAGCGGGGCGCATGCGGCGCCAGTTCATTGCCGTCAACGATCCCGGCCGTCTGCCTCTCGAAAGTCAGTGGCGCCCCGAACCCGGCGATGTGCTCCGGTTCGATGCTGTCGTCGAACCTGAAAAGCGTTATGAGCCCGGTACCTGCCGGGGCCTTCTCCGCAGTCTCCGGTGGTGCCTCTTCCGAAGGTTCTTCCGGCTGTGCATTATCGGCGGAAGGCTCGGCGTCGGGCTCATCCTGCTCCGGCGTAGGGTCGGCGGGCTCCACCGCGTCAGGCGCGGTTGACTCGATCTCTTGTTCGATGGTGTCCGCCTGTTCCACTGCTTCCGCCGTATCAGGCGCGGTTGACTCGGTCTCTTGTTCAACAGTGTCCGATTGCTCCATCGCCTCCGTCGTGCTTTTGTCGTCCCCCGACTCCTGTGCCGTGGAACAGACAACTGCCAGCAATCCCGCTACCATTATAACAGCCAATTTGTTCATATACACTCCCTGTGAATGAATGATCCGTAAAAATAATGTCACACAATACCACGCGGGTGTGCTCTCCTGCAAGAGCTAGTTTTATCTCTAAATGGCGCATCGGTGATTCGTTGTCCATCGCCTGTAGCCACTCCTCGATGAGGCATGAGAAACCGCGGCCATCCCCGACCTCAAAGTCCCGACTCTCCGGGAG
>CAYWJE010000181.1:0-7308 GCA_964458525.1 uncultured Verrucomicrobiota bacterium | reverse complement strand
CTGTAGAAAGAGGCTCATTCCAGCCCCTCGGCGCAGACACGCCGAGGGGCTGGGAAACTCTTACGCCAAGGTGAAATTGACAGCTTCATGCAGTGTTTGACAACAGAGGTGTAACGTGACTATCGGAACAATACTTTTGGTTCTATTGATTCTCGCTCTCCTGGGTGTATTGCCCACTTGGCGCCACAGCAGAAGCTGGGGCTACTATCCAAGCTGTGGGCTTGGAATTGTTATATTGATTCTGCTCGTGCTGGTTCTTACGGGCCGGTTATAACTGGTAAGTCAGAATAACATTTACAGCAGGAAAAATGATTATGAACAAACTTATCTCGGCAGCATTGCTTGTTATCGGTGTGTTACTCATCGCCTTCGGAATCACCGCGATGGATTCATTCAGTTCAGATGTATCCCGCTTCTTCACCGGCGCTCCCACAGAGAAGTCCGTGTGGATGTTGATCGCAGGAGTGGTTATCGCTCTCGCAGGCCTTTCGGGCCTTACCTTTGGCGCACGAATTAAAACAAATGAGTAGCGCCGGGGCGCCTTCCCGGGCGTAGATTGGCTGCAGAAGAAACAGGACGCGGCACCTGATTAGCGCCTTGTGAGTCGGAGCCGGCCATGACTATCACACATCCATACAAATCCATCGAGTCCTTCAGCGGGAGGCTGGCCGGAGCCATCTGCCTTGTGTTGTTCTTCCTTGTCTCCATGGCGTCGCCGGGAAACGGACAGGAGCAGACAAATCCGGAACAATGGCTCGAAGAAGCGGAAGCCGCCTATCGCGAAGTCACAAGTTACACTGCAGTTTTCCACAAGCAGCAACGAGTTGCCGGGGAACTGCTTCAAGAAGAGACGGTTCTCATCAAGTTCAGAAAACCATTCAGCCTGTATATGAGCTGGACTGTCGCGCCGCACAAGGGAAGCGCCCTGCTCTATGTGGATGGCTGGAATGATAACAGAGCCAGGGTCCACAAGGGCGGATTCCTGGGATTCTTCAACTGGAATCTGGCCCCGACGCACCCGCGGCTTATGAAGAATAACCTTCGTCCGCTCACCGAAACAGGTATCGGCTTCCTTGTCAAAACTGTTGGCGCAAACATTCGCAAGGCGATTGAGTTGGGAGAGCTCAGTTTCACTGAGCACGGAGAGGAAACGGTGTATGAAAGGAAAACGCGACGCCTTGAAATCATATTGCCTAAGGAGAAAACAAAAGGTTGCGACGCCTATAGACTGATCATCAACCAGGACATCACGAACAAGATTCTGATCAAGTGCGAGGTGTATGACTGGGACGATCATCTCGTTGAGAGCTACGGGTATAAACACCTCGAGTTGAACGCAAGTCTGACGGATGCCGACTTCGATCCGGACAACTCGGAGTATGTTTTCTGACTATCCCTTTAGCAGGGTTATACCCCATATACGAAAACCATTGCATCGCTTAAGATGTCTGAAGAATAAAAAAAGGATGGGCGAAACAAGTGAAAGGAGATGAATATCATCAACAGACAGCAGTAAAGAAGAAAGCAGGGGTTCAGAAACAAAAATGTCGTTTAGCGCACAAAACCAGGAATAAGGAGAAACACACGATGAAAAAGCTATTGGCAGTTTCGGTTGTCGGCATGTTGATAACGGGCGGAGCAATGGCGAGCCAGCCCATCCAGCTCAGCTTAACCCCGAACGTTGCCCTGTTCGACCGGACAGAGACGATCGAAGGATTGTGTTTGAGCATCTGGGGCGAGAACCCGCAGACGGCGCTTGCGCTGGGGTTCGTCAACGGATCCACGGGACAGAGCGCCGGCCTCAGCTGGTCCTTCATACTCAACTACGCAGACAGCTACAAGGGCATACACTGGGCCATGATCAATTACACCAAGGGCGACTTCCTCGGATGGCAGGGCGGCCTGGTGAACTATAGCGAAGGCCAGATGACGGGATTGCAGTCCGGAGTGGTGAACTACGCGGGACGTCTTACCGGCTTGCAGTTCGGTTTCGTCAACTACGCGGCAACGGCGAAAACCGGAGTGCAGATCGGCCTGGTGAACCTGATTCCTGAAAATGAATGGTTCACGGGATTACCCAACGAGTTGGCGCCCGGGATGATCTTCGTCAATTGGCGCTTCTAAATTGGACCCTATTCGAAAAATCGCGACAAACAACAAGAAAATGGAGACGGCGGTCTCCGCCGTTCCCCCCGCCTCAGGCGGATCCGCCTGTGGAGAAGATAAACGGCCGGGACGGCCGTCTCCAACGGAACGAATCAGGTTGCCTGCCCGCGTTAGAAACAAAACAGAAGGAGATGTGATTATGAAGCTTACTATGATCAGGGTTCTGGGTGTTGCAGCCGTGGTGGGAGTAGTGGCCGTCGTCGGGTGCAGCAGGAAATCCACGCCAGAAGCATCACCGGCCGCCGGGGTTGGGGAAAGAACCGGCGCAGCGCTGGATAAGGCGGCTGACAAAACTGTGGAAGCCGGATCCGTCGTCGCGGAGAAAACCGCTGACGCCGCAAAAGCCACAGTCGCAGCGACCAGGAAGGCTGCGGACAAGGTTGTCGAGAAGACCGGCGAAGTGATGGAGAAAACCGGCGCCGCCGTGGAAAAAGCCGGCGCGGATATGCAGGAGTAAAACAAGGGAAGATTCATAATGAAACGATTATCGCCGGAAACAGGGAAACGAGTGCAGTTTGCAATTGAGGCACAACCGGGAAGCGATGTGTTTGTCGCGGGAACATTCAACAACTGGAATCCAAAGGCCAGTCCGTTGAAAGACAACCCGGACAGCGGACACTTCAAGGCCGCGCTGCACATTCCAAAGGGAAAACACGAGTACAAGTTCATAGTTAATGAAGTCTGGACCATGGACCCGAATTGCGCGAACTGGACACGCAACGGCTTCGGCTCGATGAACAGTGTTTTACAAATCTGATGGCTTCCGCCAAGCCTCACCCCATCTCTCTCCCTGAGGTAGAGGGTTAGGGTTGCGGGGAAAGCGTAACTGCTCAGCTTCGCCACCATATCGAAGATCCGCCGGTCTGAGTCGCAAGCGCAGGCGGGTGGCGGACAATGGTGGCCTACAGCTTCTATGCTTGTAGGCCTTCATAGCATGAAGGCGTTCGCGTAGGCCGGAATTTTCCGCCACGCCTGCCCGCCCCCTCCACAGGCGGGCAAGTGTGGAGGGGGCGGATCTGCCCAAGGTGCGATATCCTGGCGCAAAGGGCACGTATTTACAGACCGTTCGGGGCAGAGCTGTTACGATGATTATACTGTTCAAGGTCTAGCAAAACCTCTCGTGGCATGGGCGTCTCGCCCATGAATCACGGGCAAGATGCCCGTACCACAGTGGGCGACCAGGGGGTTGTGCAAGAGCCTCAACTTATTGAAATACATGCAAAATAGCCATTATCCTGGAGACGGCGGTCCCCGCCATTTTCCAGCCGGCGGAGACCGGACTGAACACAGAGACTTTGCGTTAACTCTGGAGGGTCGGGTTACACCCCGACCAGATTGAATCGGCGTTTAGCAAGACCTTTCAGTTGTAACAAAAACCCCGTCACGGATTCAGGTAACTCATAAAAATGGATGACGGTATGCAAACAAAAACATACGCATGGTCGCAGCGCTACAGGACGGCTTTCCTCCGATACCTGCGACTGGGGACAGCGGCGAACCTCCAGCCCGCGCGAAAGCTGGGATGCCAGGCCGTGGCCATTGGAATGGAGACGCTGGACATCGCCCTGGTTCACGCGCGGGCCATTGCGGCGTTTTCAAAGCCAGACCGCTCAGCGCGCGCGCCTGCACGGAAAACCATCGTTCGGGCCAAAAAGTTCTTTGCGGAGGCCGTTGTCGCCATCGAGCAAACACACAGGCCTGCGGTGCAGGCCGACGCGCGAGAGAATGAGTTGACAAAAAAGCTGCTCCGTCGCACACGGGAAGCGGCGACCGCAACCAGGGAAGTTAAACGCGACATCATTCGGCGCAAGGCCGCGGAGGCGGCATCCAGAAAGAGCCTGCAACAACGCGCAAAGCTGCTGGCGGAGGCGCAACGTCTGCAACGGCATTTGCGGCATCTGATGCGCAAGAGATTTTCATCCCGGGAGGTTGAACGGGAGAAAACCAGCCGCCTGCTCCGGAATGAGATAGCACAGACCTTGCTGGCGATCCATGTAAGGATGCTGGAGCTTAACCAGGCGGCCAGTTCTAAAACCCTTATGAAAAAAGAAATTGACATGATGGAGCGACTGATGAAACAATATTCCAAGAAGCTCGATCTGCTGACACTCGCGATCAGAGGTGATCATGAAACCTAAGGGACATACGCTGCCGAAGTCCTACCAGGCGGCTTTGCGGCGACACATCAGGCAGGCAACCTCCACAAATCTGAACCAGGCGCGAAGGCTGGGAGCCCGCGCGGTGGCGCTCGGTTTGGATACCCTTGATATGGCGCTGATTCATGAGCGCGCGTTATTGCCGGCTGTCGCTGGATTATCGGACGATGCTCCTGCTGCCTCGGACCGCATCGTCAAGCGGGCTGCAAAGTTCTTCGTCGAGGCTGTCATGCCGATAGAGGCAACCCACCGCACGGCATTGGAGGCTAACGGCCGCCTGTGCAAGTTGAACCGGGAGCTGCTCCGCCGAACGCGGGATCTGGCGTCCGCCGGCCGGACCTTGAGAAAAGAAATCGCCAGGCGCAAGGCCGCGCAGGAATCTCTGCGCAAGGCCGAAAAAGAATCCACCGGTTTCATGGAAGAGTCGCGACTGATGCAGGAACAGATGCGGTTGCTGTCCCGCCGGGTTCTGTTAACGCAAGAGGAGGAGCGCAAGCGGATCAGCCGCGAGCTGCATGATGTAGTAGCGCAGATGCTGTCGGGAATCAATACCCGCCTGGCAAGTCTGAAAAAGGATGCGGCGGCCAATGCCAAGGGTATGAGCCGCAAGATATCGAACACGCAGCGGCTGGTTGAAAAGTCGGTGGATATCGTTCATCGCTTCGCCCGCGAATTGCACCCGGCGGTTTTGGATGACCTGGGGCTGGTTCCCGCCGTGCATGCGCACCTGAAGACTTTCGCAAAAGAGACGGGCATCCGCGTGACCCTATCGGCGAGCGCGGATGTGAATGAAATAAACAGCGCCAAGCGCACGGCGCTTTACCGTGTCGCCCAGGAGGCGCTGGTCAATGTCGCCCGCCACGCGCACGCCGAACAGGTGGACGTGTCTATCCAGAAACTTCCAAACGCTATTCTGATGCAAATCAAGGACAAGAACAAGGGATTCGATGTGGAAAAGATGTGGCACGGGAAGAAGTCCCGGCACCTTGGAATGCTCGGAATGCGGGAGCGGGTGGAGATGGTCGGCGGCAGGTTCACGGTCGAATCCGCGCCGGATCAGGGCACTACCATCCAGGCATGGGTTCCATCAGGCCGCGGCGCAGGAAAGGGCCGTCTTTCATGAAAACCGGCAAGTCCATCACCGTGCTGCTGGCGGAAGACCACACTGTTGTCAGAGAGGGCCTGCTGAAGCTCCTTGAGACCGAGAGCGACATCAAGGTGATCGGCGAAGCGTGCACCGGCCGCGAGGCTGTGGACATGACCCGAAAACTCCGTCCTGACGTTATCATCATGGACATTGCCATGCCGTATCTCAATGGCATGGAAGCCACCCGCCAGATCCGCCGGTTCATGCCTGACGCCAAGGTGATCATTCTTTCCGCACACAGCGACGACGCCTACGTCGAAAAAATGATTGAATTTGGGGCGGCCGGCTACCTGATCAAGCAGACCTCCGCCCAGCTCCTGTCCGAGGCGATACGGGAAGTCCAGAAGGGGAACAAGTATTTCAGCCCGACCATCTCCGGACGGATTTCAAAACGGCGCCTCAAATCGCTGGATCTGAAAGGGGTGCCAAATGCGAAAAACATCAACCTGACCTTGCGCGAGATGGAAGTTCTGCAACAGATCGCTGAAGGCGCGGCCAACAAGCAAATAGCGGACGAGCTTGGCATCAGCATCAAGACAGTCGAGAAACACAGGGACCATCTCATGCAAAAGCTCGACATTCACGACACCGCCGGCCTCACCCGCTACGCCATCGCGACGGGCATCATCGAAAACAGCGTCCAGTTGACCATTATTCAGTGACGCCGAATCCCGGCAGATTTTTCTGGCCTGTCTGCGTACGCCACGCACAGGCAGACCAAATCCACCGCCGTTAATGCAGATGTAGGCCGGGATTGCATCCCGGCGTGCTATCCAAATCAGGCCTTTTTTTAAACAACAAACACATCTAAATCGAGTTGACGACTATCCGTATGAGAGATATGCTTTCGATTACCTGAGCAAACCAAATTCCGGGTTGATATGGGACAAGGTCAAGTGGGAGCTTGCCGCATTGTTTGTTCCATTTTTCATTGTTCCCAAGACCCCATAAAGCGGCATGGCCGACTTCTGAAGTAAAGCAAAAGAGGGGACATGCTTGCAAAAGTTCATAGCGGCGCGGTCTACGGCGTGGAGATCGAGGTTGATTCCGCCGACAAGGGCGAGTTACTGCAAAGGATGATGCATAATGGTTCCCATGCGACAGATTGAAGCCGTAAGCCGGAAAATACGAGATCATTTTCGGCCCCGGCAAATCATCTTGTTTGGCTCCTATGCCCAAGGCAAGGCCACGCCGGATTCGGATGTGGACTTGCTGGTAGTGATGCCGTTCAAAGGGTCACCGGTTGACCAGTCAGTCGAAATCCGCATGCAAGTTCGACCTCCGTTCCCGTTGGATTTGCTGGTCCGTACGCCGCAAGCAATCCAAAAGCGCTTGAGCATGGGAGACCAGTTTATCCGCTCTATTTTAACACAAGGGAAGGTCATTTATGATGCCGATCACGCATGAATGGATTAACAAGGCCGAAGGCGACTTCGCGATGATGGAACGGGAGGGTCGTGCCCGCAAACGGCCCAACTATGATGGAATATGTTTTCACGCTCAGCAATGCGCTGAAAAATACCTCAAGGCCCGGTTAAATGAGTCAGCCATCGAGTTTGGAAAAACCCACGATCTTCCGGCCCTCCTCGATTTGATTATTCCGCGAGAGCCTCTTTGGGAAGTCTTTCGTCGGGATTTGGCTTACTTGTCCGATTTTGCCGTGGCTTTTCGCTATCCCGGAGAATCGGCGACACCCGATCAGGCCAAGGATGCCATCAGACGCTGCAGGATGTTTCGAAAACATATTCGCCAAGCGATGAAACTTCCACAAAGCAAATGACAAAAGTAACTACTCAGGTCATACTGTTTTGACGGCCGCACAGGCTGTGCGGCCCTACC
>CAYWJE010000180.1:0-7381 GCA_964458525.1 uncultured Verrucomicrobiota bacterium | reverse complement strand
ATTGATAAGAAATCGCTTTTCGGGTGGCACGGGCACGCACCCGCTGGAGTCAATAAGAATACATACTTTTCCTCCTGTGGCGGATTTTCAACATAAGAAATAGAGTGATAGAACGCGACGGGCATGTCAAGCGTACGCAAAATGAGTTCCTGAGCAGGTGAAACAAGGCGCAGGTGTCAGGGAGACGTCCTTTTTATGCAGTAAAACGCCGTTCGGCGACACACCGATCGCCTCGTGATCGTTCAGCCGTTCGCGTACGCCATCACCGGTTCGGTGTCGTAATCAGGGAATGGGTCATCCAGCCAGGACGTAAGGGAGCGGATTGGGTTTGGCGGACCAGTACTGGATCGCGCGTCCAAGGTACCATGTTCCGGCCCGAAAATTCACATCGAGCCGGAACAGGTCGTTCTGCACGAAATTAGTCACGCTGCTCGCGTCTCTTGCGTTTCGGCTGACGTGTCCGGTGATTTTCTCGCCGTAGTGGGTTTTGATCAGTGGCTCGTGAATCTCTTGCGGGTTTGCAAGAGAGAGAGGGGGGGGGTAGACAAGAGCGATGTTCCGTGCTATACTTATTGCATTGGTTTTGTGCGGGGCATGAAGTTTGTCGTGTAGAAGACAATGGTGCGTAGGTGGGGGAATCACGCGAGCCCAACGTGGGCAGCGCGAATCGTTGATCTCACAAAAGGCCCCGGGACGCAAGCTGTCAGGCGCCGCGTTGTGTGTGTGGGGGGGGGGAGAAGGGGGTACAAGAGGCTCTAGGATCAGCAATTCTAATTATGATGACTGGATCACCACTGGCAATCGGAGGCGCTTAAATGATGAAAGGGGAAAAATCATGATTCCATTCCGCAGCTCCATGTTCGCTGTTGCCGCCTGTTGCGCGCTCGTCGCGTTATCCGTCCGTGAATCCCAGGCCGCCCGTCTCCAGCCGGAGGATTTCACCTACATGGGCGCGTTCCGGCTCCCGGATCCTCAGCCCGGCGCGCCGGAGAACTATAATTGGACCTGGAATGGATGGTCCAGCGCTATGGCTTTCTATCCCGAAGGCGATCCTGACGGAGAGAATGACGGTTTCCCGGGCTCGATTTTTGGTGTCGGGCATGGACATGCCCAGTGCGTTTCTGAAATTGCCATACCGCAGCCTGTCGTGTCTGCCGCCAAGAATCTCAACGAGTTGAACACGGCCGAAACCCTTCAGCCTTTTGCTGATATCAAAGGAGGAATGTTTGGCGAATTGGAGCTGCCACGAGTGGGATTGGCCTGTCTTCCGGCACAAGGTTCGCAGACTTCGGACAAACTTTATTTCGCAATAGCGAACCACATGGGCGATGGCGAGGCCAACCCCTCCCACGGATGGTGCGAGATCACCCTTTCCAATCCCCAATCAAAAGGCCTGTGGCGAGTCGGTGAGTATGTGAATTTCGTAACAGGCGACTACATTTTCCCAATCCCCCAGGCCTGGTCCGATGTCTATGCGCCCGGCATGCGCCTGGCAACCGGACGCATGCGTGACGGCGGACAGGGCTCGGAGGGCCCTTCCATTTTGGCGATAGCGCCCTGGAATGATGGCAATCCGCCAGCAAACGGCGCAACGCTCCAGGCTACACCACTGCTCCTGTATGAGAGTTTTTATGATGCCGAGAACCCCGTCGCATTGAACGACTATCACCATTCGGATGAGTGGTCCGGCGCTGCATGGCTTGTTTCCGGGCAGGCATCTTCGGTCATTTTTACTGGTACAAAGGGGCAGGGGGATTGCTGGTACGGCTGGGCTGACGGCACGGTCTACTCTCCAGATAGTGAAATAGAGGGCGAGGGCGAACGAGGCTGGTGGTCATCATCTTTCGAGGGACAGATCTTGTTTTTCGATACGGACGAGCTGGGCGAGATCGCTCTCGGACAGCGCGCATCCTCATCCGTTCAGCCCTACGCCGTGATGCAGATTGACGATTATCTGTATGGAGTGACATCAACGCAGATGAAGACTCATGTCGGGGCTGCGGCTTTTGATGAAAACAATGGATTGTTTTACGTTTTCGAGCCTATGGTTGATGAAGATAAGTCCATCGTCCATGTCTGGCGGGTCGCAACAGGCCTTCGTTCGCAGCTTGCCGGAGGTGTTCCGTCCCCGGCGGACTATGATGGCGATGGCGTTGACGATGTGGCTGTTTATACGGAATCAACCGGATATTGGACCATCTTGTTTTCAAATGACGGGTCCACTTCCACGGCAAAATGGGGCGCATCAGGCTACGTTCCGGTTCCAGAGGATTTTGACGGGGACAGTAAATCTGATCTGTCAGTCTACTGCGAATCGGGCGACTGGCCCGGCTACTGGTATGTCCTCAGCTCCAGCGATTATTCGATGTCCTCCGCCAAGTTCGGCGACACTGGCTATGTTCCACTTCCGGCGGATTATGACGGGGACGGTGTGGTAGACCTCGCGGTCTACTGTGAATCGGGCGACTGGCCCGGCTACTGGTATATCCTGAACTCCAGTGATTACAGTATGTCATACATGAAGTGGGGCGCGTCTGGCTATACGCCTGTGCCGGCCGATTATGATGGCGACGGCATGGCCGATGTCGCGGTCTACTGCGAGTTGGGCGACATGCCCGGCTACTGGTTCATCTCGCTGAGCTCGAGCAGCGAGATGTATTACATGCCGTTTGGCGCAGCCGGTTACATGCCGGCGGCTGGCGATTACGATGGCGACGGAATTACGGACCTGTCGGTCTATAATCCCACAACCGGAAATTGGTATGCAATGAGTCTGGATGGTCGTACCCTGGTGTGGATCGAATAGATTAGAAGGTGTAACTCATCGCCCCGAACATGTGGTATTCCACCGACTTGTCAACAAGCGGACTGCTCCTGAGCCGCTTAGCCAGGAACTCGGCGCTGATGTTCATCACCAGGTTCCATGAGCCGAGCCACTCGGCGGACATTCCCAAACCCGGCTCGATGTTGATTGCATCACCCGGCCTGTAAATATCACGTCCCGCCCGGGCCTCACTTTCTGCGACCCCGTACTCATGGCCCGCAAGCTCGGCAGATAACCAGTTGAACGCAATGCCGGGAATAACGGAAAAGCGGCCGAGCTGGAATCCGCGCCGAATGCCCAGCCGCCCGAAACCGCCGCCCACCCGGTCCAGTAGGTCATACTCGTAGCCTGCTGACATTCGCATCCCGGCCGGAAGCGTTGCTTGCAGGGCCAATCCGCAGAATACCGAATCCTTCCGGTTGCCCATTCCTTCGAGGAACTCGCTATCATCCTCATCATAGGCGCCGAGCCGGTACTTGGCAGTGGCGGCCAGGCGCACGGCGCGCCAGTGCGCAAGCCCGAACTGTGCCACTGGCCCCATGATTTGCAGCCGCTCTCCGATGTACGTTATCGCGGGGATGGGCTGTACTCGAAGGGATGACGCGCCGACATAGGGGCTCGACTGCATGATGGCTCCAAGTCCCACGCCTATCATTCCGGTGCGCCCGAAGATTTTCCTGAGTTCCACGTCCACGGGCACTGTTCCCCCTTCCCTGACATCCACGGCTGCTCCTGAAAAAGACGGAGTTCCTCTGGCCCAGTAACGGTTAGAAAACCCAAGAGGTTCGCGCGGTATTCCTATGAAATTTCTATCCAGAATCCCGTTGCCGTTTATGTCATGAAATAACATTACGGCATAGCTCCCGTCAGGCAGTCCTTCAAAGTTCATGCCAGCGCTTTCACCCGGAGAAAGTGCAAGGGTGTCCACGGGATCGCGCAGGTCAGCAAAAGTGTCCGGTGAGTCGAAAAGCAGCGCAAACACACTGCCCGTGCCTGGTGGATTGTCAAGCGATACAGCCACCCGTCCATTATCCGAACCTGCCGCAAGCCCGATGAGCAATGCGTATGCCAAGAAGATGGATGGGGTTTGTACTGCAGGTGCAACCATGATTGCCGCCTCGATCTGTTGAGAGGGTGGATACTTGCGACACTTATGCGAACAGCTCGTTTATCCATCGAATGCATTCCTGTCCCCATTGGAACGGAGCGGAGAGACCCAGTCCATGGTGCCCCTTTGCGTAGACGTGCAGTTCGAAGGGAACACCGTGCTCCCGCAGCGCCGAGGCGAACATGATGCTGTTTTCAACCGGCACACACTGGTCTTCAGCCGTGTGCCATATGAAACATGGAGGGGTCTCGGGCCTGACATGCTTTTCACAGGATACTTCGTCGAGCAGTTTCTGCGAAGGTGTCTGGCCAAGCAGGTTGGTGAAGGAGCCCTGGTGCGTGAATTGCCTCGATGCGGTGATGACGGGATAGCACAGAATGCCGAAATCAGGCCGGAGCGTCGTGCTGTTTTCGTATTTATCCCACGCCACGAGCGAATGCGCGGCGAGATGACCGCCGGCCGATGATCCGATCACGCCTATCCTGCGTGGATCAATTCCGAATTCGCCTGCGCGCTCGCGCACGGCGCATACCGCCGAGAGAGCGTCTTCGAGCATCGCGGGATGTCTGGATCCAGACGGTCCGAGCCGGTAGGTGACGACAAAGCAGGCGATCCCGGATTGTGAAAAGAACTCCGCATAGCCCTTTCCCTCGTGCTCGGCAAGTCCGCCGTAGCCGCCCCCTGGCAGAATTACCAGTCCTGCTCCATTCGGGCAGTGGGCCGGGATCCAGCACTCGATCCGAGGGGCAGGTTTGGTCATGCTGTTCGGCAGTCTCCCTGTGATAATCTTCATTTCTCGCTCCTTTTATTCAATTTTTGCGCGCCACAATCATGATTTTGATTTCATCGAGGGCAATGGGGCTTTGTCCCCTGTCGCAGGCTGTTATCCTTGTTTCCGTCGTCACTACTCAGCTTGCGTGTAATTTGACGGCCACACAAGGCCCCAACTCTCCAGGAGGTCGGGGCGGCCCTATCGGGAATTTCAAAGGTAGGGCGGGACAGCCTGTCCCGCCGATCTCTGATGCAACAGCTGGGTAGTTTCTCTTTGTCTGCAAAAAGAAACGCTAGCAAATAACGGTTCTAAAATCAAATCACTACCATCCCATAGAAATGAGGGGATAATCTCGCGCAGAGGCGCAGAGGCGCAGAGTGGTAAGTAATGTATGGACAGTAAGTATATCAAGACTGATTTATTCAGATCTCTGCGCCTCTGCGCCTCTGCGCGAGATCGCATTTCGTCGGTTCATTCATCCCATAGGCTTCCATTATCCAACATTTCCAACCATAAAGGTGCTTTCCTATGGGACGCCACTGAAATCAAATCAGTATCATCCCGCGGATTGTTTTCCCGCAGAGTTGCAGAGACGCTGAGTTGGACCAATAAGGGACATGCAGTGTTCTCTTGATGGCTCTGTCTGTGGAGGCTATTATCCCGGCAATCGCTTGTTCTCTTGCACGGAGGGTTTGATCTGATATGATGCTGTTTGATGCTCATTCGCATTTACAGGACGCCAGGCTAAACCGGGATGTCGAGGGCGTGTTGAAGCGCGCTTTGCTAGCCGGAGTCTGGCGGATTGTCTCGTGCGGAGCCCGTGTCGAAGACTGGTCCGACCTTTTGGAGCTTTCCCGGAAATACGATGCGATCGTGCCCGCATTCGGCGTTCATCCCCTGTATCTCGATGGGCTGCGCGCGGAATGGAAACATGAGCTTGTCAGATTCCTGAAGGCTGTTCCCCATGCAGGGGTGGGAGAGATAGGGCTGGATTTCACGGTGGACGGCCATGACAGGGCTCTCCAGGAAGAAGTGTTCATTGAACAACTGCAGGTTGCTGCTGAAATGGGACGCGTTGCGTCAATACATTGCCGGGGCGCCTGGGGGCGGCTACTCGAAATTCTGGAAAAAGGAACCGGGCTGCAGGCCGGATTCGTGGTGCATTCCTACTCAGGTTCCGTGGAATCAATGGCGCGGTTGACCCGGCTTGGCGGCTGCTTCTCGTTCTCGGGCGCTATAACCCGGAAAGGTAACCGGCGCGGCATCGAGGCTCTTGCCGCCGCTCCGGCCGACAGGGTTCTGTCCGAAACCGATTCTCCGGACATCCTGCCGGAAGGATCTCCTGTGGCGCGCGGTGAAGCTCAGGCGGAGGCTAGGGTGAACGAGCCAGCCAATTTGCCGCTTATTATGGCTAAGATCGCCCTTGTCAGAAAGATGGATGCAGTGAGTGCGGCTGAGATGATCTTCGAGAATTCCATGCGTTTGTTCAAACCGGTATCAGCGACAGTCAAGAGAGCGTTGTGAGTATGAAAAGATTCGCAAGAACTGAGCTTCTCATCGGCAGCAGCGCCATGGAGAAATTTCGAAATGCCTCGGTGCTGGTCGCAGGATTAGGCGCGGTTGGGTCTTACGCGGTCGAGGGGCTTGCCCGCAGCGGAATAGGCAGCATCGCCGTCGTGGATTTTGACGTAGTTCGCGAAAGCAATATCAACCGTCAGCTCTATGCAGTCACCTCGACCATCGGAATGAAGAAGACGGTTGTTGCTGAACAGCGGATTCTGGACATCAACCCGGCATGCAGGGTCGAGAGCAAGGATGTCTTCATTGATGAACACACGGCCGGTGAAATTCTCAAAAAGAAATTCGATGTTGTGATTGACGCGATAGACAGCCTTGGCCCCAAGGTTGCCTTTCTTACAACTGCGGTGAAACTCGGTCAAGTCATCATATCGAGCATGGGCGCGGCAACCCGCACCGATCCCTCGCTCATAAGGGTTGACGACATTTCAAGAACGGATGTCTGTCCGTTGGCGCGCAAGATCCGCAAGGCACTGAAGAAGAACGGCGTCTCAACCGGGATCAAATGTGTCTTCTCGCTCGAGCAGGAAAAAAATCCGCCATCCGGTTATGCCGGAATGGAAGATGAAGTGGAGTTTCTTGAGAGGGGCAGAGAGAGAAGAACGCTCGGGAGCCTTTCTGTGCTGACGGGGATATTCGGGCTGACGGCTGCCAGGGAGGCGATTTTTTATATCTTGGAAGAACCTTTCAAAAAAAGGGGTTTGTAAAGCGTCCCAACCCGTTTTAACGCCATGCTACGTATCAAAAGCCGTATCGTTTTTGCTTTTTTATTTGGTTGTAATTTTCTTTGGTTATCCCTGATTTATCAGTTTAGTTTCCTGGCGTTTTGGTGTGGTATATTTATAATGATGGTAACGACGGCCAGATAACCCAACCAAGACTGACTTGTTCCTTGTTCGTTGGGGTTACCCAATATTATTCTTAATAGCCATTCCGCTCTGTCTCGTTATATGGAAAGCCAGAGGGGAGTGAAAACTGAAAAGATAGAAAGAAATCCCAACCAAGCGCCGGAGGATACGGCTCGAAAGCTCGCCGATCCTCAGCACTAACGAAATAAGGTTGAGGAATTGCGGAACATGTGGTAACTTTTTTACATTAT
>CAYWJE010000179.1:0-7609 GCA_964458525.1 uncultured Verrucomicrobiota bacterium | reverse complement strand
CACCGGGCTGGTTGCCTGGCCGGGAGTTCCTCATATTTCCGCTGATTCCAAAGGGAACAAGGATTTCAGCCTGGTAATAGAAGCCGCTCTTGCCGCGCCTGGTTTCGCGGAGGACGCGGAGAAGAAGACAATCACTATCGGCTTTGCCCGCAACACCATAATGAGCGTTGCCGGCAAGGTGATCGAGGCGGTCAAGGCGGGCAAGATCCGCCACTTCTTTCTCATAGGCGGCTGCGATGGCGCAAAGAGTGGACGTAATTACTACACGGAACTTGCGCAGAAGGTTCCAAAAGACTGCGTTATCATGACGCTCGCCTGCGGTAAATACAGATTCAACAAGCTGGATTTCGGCGAGATAGACGGCATTCCGAGGCTGCTTGATTGCGGACAGTGCAATGACGCCTATTCCGCCATCCAGGTGGCAGTGGCGCTTGCGGGTGCGTTCAAGTGCGGGGTGAACGAACTGCCGCTTTCCCTGGTTTTGTCATGGTATGAGCAGAAGGCCGTGTGCATTCTGCTCACCCTTCTGCACCTGGGTATTCGCAACATGCGTCTCGGTCCGACCCTTCCGGCATTTGTCTCGCCGGCGGTCTTGAAGATACTTGTTGACAACTTCAACATCATGCCGATAACCACGGCTGATGAGGACTTGGCGGCAATGCTCAAGAAGTAGACCTCGAATCGTGGGTCATGGACAGTCTGCAATCGGGAGAGATACATGTCTGCCAGGGCATGGCTTGTCCGGCTCCTGAGTTCGTGTCAGGATTTCATTAAAACAATGCAATCTAACGATGTGAGGCGCTTGCAAAACCTCCGCGGACGACGTGGAAGTCGTCCCTCCGGTTCTGAACAGAGTGAGACTTTGCGTTAAATCTGGTGGGTCGGGTTACACCCCGACCGGATTGGAGCGGGGTTTTGCAAGAGCCTTGTATGCTGATGCGGGCTCGCGCGCAACCCGATTCGTTCCGTTGTGCGCCACGGGCGCATCCGCCTGCGGCGGAGAGACGGCCGCCTGTCCCGCGTCGCGCGCGATCCCGGCCGTTTGTCTTCTCCACAGGCGGATTTGCCCCTCCACACTTGCCCGCCTGTGGAGGGGGCGGACAGGTAGTGCTACAGCGCTATAGGCGGGTTGCATCTGCGGCATACTGACCCTCATCACGGATTCAGGTTCCAATCTTCCACCAGGGCGCACCTGCGATCAGGTGCAAGATGTCCGGACTCCCCGGTCGTGATTCTGAAGAAGAATCGGTGTTTTCCGTGGCATGAGCCTCCGGCTCGTGTTCCTGCACTGAAAACAGAAAACAGAAGAGAAGGACCACGAGCGAGGACGCTCATGCCACTACAGAAGAATCGGTGACGAAATCAGGTGATTGTTATTTTCTGTAGCTCACCGATGCCGGATGCCCCGCGCCCACCGGACGCGGTTTCTCATGTCTCATCGAGGAGTGGCTACAGGCGATGGGCAACGAATCGCAGATGCACCCCTTCCACCCAAACCGTTTGCGCGACTCTTGACTTTATCGCGCGGCTTCTCTATTATTATTCAACAGTATGAGTAGACAAGATTTGGTTGCTTTCGGCTCATTGATTACTGGTGTTTTAAATCACAAGAACTGAAGGTTTCCGGTTTTTACCCCCGTAGCTCAGCAGGATAGAGCATCGGATTTCTAATCCGGCGGTCACAGGTTCAAATCCTGTCGGGGGTGCCCGCGAACCTTCCATGAAAGGACAAGTGTCGCAATGAAGACAGTAACCGGAGCATTGTGCGTTGTATGTGCCTCGCTTTTTCTGGCTTCTTTTGTCCACGGGGATGATTCCGCGTCCGTCGCAGGGATTGTGGAGAGCCTGCGCGCAAAAGCCGCGGCCATGGAGTCATCGATGAAGGGCATGGAGAAAGAGCTTGCGGCGGGCCGAGAGATCCGAGCCGGAATTGACGCGGAAGCCCGGGGCGCAGGGGCGGCGGAGAAGAAGGAAGCCGGCGATGTGAAAGCTGCCGCCGCTGCGGCAAAGGAGCTCGCGAGGATGGATAAGACGCTGGCCGGCCTGGCGGGGCGCGCGGCTGATCTCAAGAAACAGATTGCCGCCGTTGAATCTTTGCGCGCCGACCTGAATAAGGCGGTGGAACTGAAGGGCCAGGCAGAGGCGAAGGCTGCAGCTGCGGCCGCGGCCCGACAGAAGGCGGAGAACGACTTGGCCGGAGCTAGAGCCAGGATTGTTGCTGTTGAAAAACAGATAGATGAGATGAACGCCGTTGTGCGCTCCGGGAGGCGCCTTGAATCGGATATTGCCGAAACGATAGATGAACGGAAAGAGGCTGAGGCGGAGGCCGCAAAGACGGCCGCGGATGCCAAGGCTCTTGCCGAGAGCATAGCGGCGGCGAATAAGACGCTGGCCGGGAGCCAGGCGCAGTTGGCCGAGGCGAAGAAACAGGTGGATGCTGACAACGCCCTGCGCGCGGAGCTGGAAAAGGAGAAACAGCTCATCCGCGATCACGAGGCGGCAGCAAAGCGGACGCAATCAGAAGTCTCGTCTCTGAAGAAGGAGCTCGCCGCCGCGCAACGCGATAAGGCTGTGGTGGATAAGGAGCTTGCGGGTCTGCAGGATGCTCTCAAGAAACAGGAGCAGAATCCTGTGCACGCTGAACTTGAGAAAACCAGAGCGCTGAGGGGCGAGGCCGAGAAGCTCGCTGCGGGATTCTCGGCTGCCCGTGAACAGGCAGGGCGCGACCTCGATGTCATGAAGAAGGGCATCGATGAAGCCGATGTCCGCGCCGACGAAATGGAAGCACAGCTGAAGGCCGGGCGCAGGGTCATTTCCTGTCTTGCGAACGAGAAGAAGGCCAGGGAGGCCGCTCTCGATAGGGCAGAGAAGGAAGCGAAGGTGGTTGAGAATATCGAACGCGAAATGCTCAGGCTGAAGACTGAAATCGCGCAGCTCGAAGCCAGTTCTGTCGAGGGTGAGAAGCAGATGGAGCAACTGGGTTCGTTGCAGAAGGAGCTCGATGAAGAACGGAAGCTGAAAGATGCTTCGGAGGCGAGGGTCAAGAGCGCTCTGTCGGCCCAGTCTTCCCTGGATAAGGATCTTGCGAAGCTTAAGGCGCAGCATGATGCCGCGCGGAAGGAGTTTGAGAGAATTGAAGGGCGAAGCCGGATGCTGGAGCAGCTGCGCGCCGAGTTAGAGGATGCCGGGGAACTCAAGGCCGCGTCCGATGCGCGCGCTTCCGAAGTCGAGGCCGCCCGGGTTGTGGCCGAGAAGAACCTTACGAAGCTCAAGGCTGAGCTTTCCCTGCAGCAGGAGAAGAACGAAGAGATGAGCAGGGCGGTCAGGGACGCCAGGGGGCTTGAGTCCGAAGTCGCCAGGGCGAAAAAACTGAGAGCTGATTCCGAGGCCAGGCTCAAGAAGGACGGTGCGAAGGTTGCTTCCGTCGAAAAGGAAATCGCCGAACTCGAGAAACGGCTTGAGGCAACCGTGGGCGAGGGGACTGATGGCGCGGCAGCGGTGGAGTCGGCGGCCCGCCTGCGCGGTGAAATAGAGACGGAGAAGAAGGCTCGGGATGAATCGGAACGGGCGATACGTGAATTGAGCGAGTCCATGTCGCGGATGGAAAAGCAGAAAGTTTCACTATTGAAGGATATCGCGTCTGCCGAAAAAGGTATATCCAGGGCAAGTGAAGAGATCGCCGAGCTCAATGCTGAACTGGCAAAAGAGAAGAAGAACAACGAGACGCTGGCCGGTCAGATGACAGAACACCAGGCCTCTGTTGATTTGGTCGACAAGGAAATCGCCGGCTTGGAGAAGAAGATCGGGGAATTGCAGACGAATCTTTCCGCGAAGTCTGGAAAGCTGGATGCCCTCCCCGGCCTGCGCGATGCCATAAAGAAAGAGCAGTGTCTCGCGGCCGAGTCGGAGAAGAAACTTGACGCTATTCAGTCCTCCAGAAAGTCACTCGACAGGAGATTTGCATCCCTCAACAAGGATGTCGCAGGGATTGAATCCAAGTTAGCCGAGGCGGAACGCGAACTCGATGGAGCCGGACAGCTTTCCGCGGAACTGGAGAGGGCGAGGGTAGCGAGGGAGGAAGCGGAGGCGCGCGCCGGAGAAGGCGAACAGGCGCGTGATGAGCTTGAAAGCGCGCTGAAGGCGCTAAAGGACAAGGCTAAGATTCTCGGTGAGGCCGCCGAAAGAATTGCGGATCGGCAAAAGAGCATTGCGAGCGCGCCAGTGGCCGTAGAGAAGGCTGATGGTCCGGCGGTTAAGCCGGCAGCGGACGGGGTAGGTGCTACCGATATCCTCGCGGAAGAGGAGCGGATTCTTGCTTCCGCCCGATCCGGCGACAAGCAGTCATCCGGCGCGTCGGCGTCCGAACCGAAAGCCATGAGCATCGCAAACGCCAGCTACCAGCGCGGTATCGCTAGATGGGATGATGGCGATATTGACGGGGCGATAGAGGATTTTAACGAAACGATCCGGTTGAATCCGGATGCGGCCGGCGCATACTACAACCTCGGTCTTGCCTATCTCCGGAAGGGCGACAAGGGGAAGTCCTGCGACTACGGCTACATGGCGGGCCAGTGCTACCTCAAGCACGGAAACGAGAAGCAGGCGATGCGAATGGTTCTTTTTATGAAGCAGGTTGATCAGTCATCGCCGCTGATCGAGAAGTTGAGGCAATCTATACCTTGATGGCGGCGGTCGCCGCGCCGGATGCGAATGCCTTCAGGTTGGTTTCCATGAGGGACTGCTTGCGTCCTGATGAAATCGCGGCGATTTGCGCCTCGACCGCCCGGATTGGCACAACGGGGTGGCGCGCGAGGAAGGCGCCAAGCATAACCAGGTTTGCCGATTGCGGGCTACCCAGTTTCTCGGCGATCTTCGTAGCCGGCACATAAATGAAACGCTTGTCTTCGCGGAGTTCGCAAAGCGACTTGTTTAGCACCGCGATCCCGTCATCTTCGAGCTTGTCGGCAAACCGGTCAACGCTGGGCTGGTTCATTACCAGTATGGCGCTGAAGGTCTCCGCGATCGGCGAGCCTATCTCCTCAGTTGAGAATATAATCTGGCAGGAGCAGGTTCCGCCCCGGACTTCCGCGCCGTAGGCGGGGAAGAAGGTGATGAAAGGCGCGGTTTTGAGCGCCGACTGAGCTAGTAGTTTCCCGGTGAAGAGAATGCCCTGGCCGCCCGACCCGGCAATAAGAATGCGCTCATGCATTGACCGGAGCTCCTTCCTTTCTGAAAACCCGGACTGGAAATTGCGCAGTCATTTCGCGGCCTACGAAGCGAAGAGCGTCGGCCGGCGAAAGTCGCAGGTAAGCCGGGCACGGGGAAAGGATCTCGACAAACGAATATCCCTTTCCCTCGATCTGCGCCTGGAAAGCCGTCATGAGCGCCTTTTTTGTTTTTAAGACGCCCTTCACGCCATCGAGCGCTACACGCTCTATGTGGTACGGGCTGTTCAAAGTGTTAAGAAGTTCACACATCCTGATAGGTGAACCCATCAAGGCTGGATCCCTGCCGTTAGGACAAGTTGCTGTTTGCTGATTCACGAGGGTCGTTGGCGCCATCTGGCCGCCCGTCATCCCGTAGAGAGTGTTGTTGACAAAGATGATGGTGATGTTCTCGCCTCTGTTGGCGGCGTGGATTGTCTCCGCAAGCCCGATCGCCGCCAGATCGCCGTCACCCTGGTAGCCGAATACGATTCTGTCAGGGAGCGAACGCTTCATCCCGGTTGCCACCGCTGCAACGCGCCCGTGTGCAGCCTCGGTGATATCGCAATCGAGATAGAAATAGGCAAGCACCGCGCAGCCGACCGGGGCAATGCCGAGGGTGTTCTCCCTGATACCAAGTTTGTCAATAACCTCCGCAAGCAGCTTGTGCACGGTGCTGTGGCCGCAGCCGGCGCAGTAATGCATGTGGCGGTCGGTCAGGGTGTCGGGTCGCCTGTAAATTGTCTTCTTCTTACTCATGGTTTGCCGGTTATTTCCTTGGCCATACCTGTCAAAACATTAAAGATCTCGGATTCTGCGGGAACGCGGCCGCCGGGAAACCCGGCGAATCGCACGGGTGCCTTGCCGGCTATTGCCAGCTTCACATCTTCGAGCATCTGTCCGCAGTTCATCTCGACGACAAGGATGGATTTGACGCGGCCGGATATCTCCGCCAAGCGCTCGTAGGGAAACGGCCAAAGCGTGAGTGGTTGGAAAAGTCCGGCCTTGATGCCTTTTTTCCTGGCTCTCAAAACGGCGGCTGCGCCGATCCTTGCGCAAGTTCCCCATGCGGCAACCAGGATGTCGCAATCATCCGTGCTGACTTCGCGGACCCTGATTTCATTGGTCTCTATGACGCGATAACAGTCCTGCAGCGCGTAATTATGCCGCTCCAGCGCGCCTTCCTCCAGGAGCAGAGAGCAGATGTGCTGGGCCTTCCGTCCGTGCGCGCCGGTCAGAGCCCATGGCTTAGGAGGTTCGGGCGGGGGCGGGCCGGGGTGGAATACGATGGGCTCCATCATCTGTCCGAGCCAGCCGTCGGCAAGCACCATTACAGGTATGCGGTATTTGTCTGCGAGGCTGAAAGCGCTGATGGTGAAGTCGTGCATTTCCTGCACGGAAGACGGCGCGAGAACGATAATCCGGTAATCGCCATGGCCTCCTCCCCGCGTGGCCTGGAAGTAGTCGCCCTGTGAAGGAGCAATGTTGCCCAGTCCCGGTCCGCCGCGCTCCACGTTCACAATCACTGCCGGAAGCATGGCTCCCGCCAGGTAGGATATGCCCTCCTGCTTCAGACTGATGCCGGGCGAAGATGAACTCGTCATCGTCCGCTTGCCCACGCAGGATGCGCCGAAGACCATATTGATGGCGGCCAGTTCGCTCTCGGCCTGAATGAAAACGCGCCCTTTTTCGGGCATACGCCTGGCCATGTAGGCAGTTAATTCATTCTGGGGAGTTATGGGATAGCCGAAATAGCACTGGCAGCCTGCACGGATGGCGCCTTCACCTATCGCGTCGTTGCCGGTGACCAGCACCCTCTCAGATGGGATTTGCTTTGTCATCTTCTTCTTGTTCAATCTCGATTGCCGCGTCCGGGCAGATAATCGCGCAATGCGCGCACCCGGTGCATTTGGCTGACTCGCGGACCTCGGCGAAGTGGGCGCCGCCCTTGTTGAGGGCCTGCGACATTGTGAAAAGCCGCTGCGGGCACACACCCTCGCAGAGGGCACAACCCTTGCATCGCTCGATGTCAATCTTTATTCGAAACGCCATAGTCCTTATTCCCGAGTGCAGTATGCGTATCTGGATCTGTTGCTGAAACTCTGAATTCAAGTCTTGCATTAAACTGTTCCAATGTCCAGCAAGAAAATTAAAATCTCAAGATGCGCTCCGATAATCCTGGAAAGAGCAGTCAGACAGGATGTACAGGATGAATATCTTAGAGATCGATTCCGCTGAAAAACTCTTGTGCGGGCGCCGTCCCTCCCACGCAAGAATGAAGGAGTTTTCAGGATTTGGGAGGGTCCGCGTTCCCGCGGACCGTCTTACATCGGGGTTTTCAGCGGAATTAGGGCATGGTTCAATAAATGGCCAATCAGGGTAACACTTTCAAGAGGTGGAGAGTG
>CAYWJE010000178.1:0-7627 GCA_964458525.1 uncultured Verrucomicrobiota bacterium | reverse complement strand
GCTCTTGCTTCGACGCGTCGGCGAAAAATGGGGGAATTGGGACACGCTCTATGTAAGATCGTTTGAGATACCCGCCGACTGGAAAGGGCGCGACATCTTTCTCAACTTCGACTCAGTTGACTCAGTATTCTATGCGTGGGTGAACGGGCACGAGATCGGCTTCAGCACCGACAGCCGTCTGCCCGCTGAATTCAACATCACGCCTTACCTGAAGAAGGGCGCGAACACGCTTACGGTAAAAGTCCTGCGAATAGCCGCAGCCACGTATCTCGAGGACCAGGATTATTGGCAGATGTCCGGCATACAGCGCGATGTAATGCTCTTTGCCAAGCCCGGGGTCCACCTGCGCGATTTCACCATAAGGACCATATTCGACAAGGATTACCGCGATGCCGTGCTCGATGTCGCCGCTTTCTGCTCACCGCTCGATCCTTCCGACGAACGGACCGTTTCTCTTGAACTCTTCGATCCCGAGGGGAGTCCGGTTTTCGACGCGCCGCTGACCGACGAGGTCAACGGAGTGTCGCGGGCCTATTCCGCGGACAAGCCCGACAGTTTCGCCGCCAATTTTCGCGCGAAAGTCAAGGCGCCCCGCCACTGGAACGCCGAGACCCCGGTTCTCTACACCGCCGTCCTGACGCTCCGCGACAAGGCCGGCACGGTGACGGACGCCGAGAGCGCGCGCGTTGGATTCCGACAGGTGGAGATCCGGGACGGCTTGCTTCTTCTCAACGGACGACGACTCGTCATACGAGGCGTGAATCAGCATGAGCATAATCCGGATACCGGCCGCGCGCTTTCCATGGAATGGATGCGGAAGGAGCTGGCCGCAATGAAGCGCCTGAATTTCAACGCGGTGCGCACCTCGCACTACCCGCACGACACGCGCTGGTATGACCTGTGCGACGAGCTTGGAATCTATGTGACCGACGAAGCGAACCTCGAAACACATCAACTACATGGTGTTCTCTCGCGCTCGCCCGAGTGGGCCGCCGCCTACCTGCAGCGCGCCACCCGCATGGTCCTGCGCGACCGCAACCGCCCGTGTGTGATCACCTGGTCGCTGGGCAACGAATCGCGGATCGGTCCGCACCACGCCGCCATGTCGGCCTGGATCCGCGCCTTCGACGGCACCCGCCCGGTGCAGTACGAAAACTGTTGGCCAGGCCCGGAGGTCTCCGATATCTTCGCGCCCATGTACCCTCGGCTCGACTGGGTGCGCGACACCCTGGCCGATCCATCCGAAAAGCGGCCGATGGTCATGTGCGAGTATGCCTACGGCAAGGGCAACAGCGCCGGCAATTTTTACAAATATTGGGACATGATCTACTCGCTCCCCCGCTTTCAGGGCGGATTCATGTGGGACTGGGCCGACAAGGCGCTGGTTAAACAACTCCCGGACGGCCGCTCCTACCACGCTTACGGAGAGCTTGAAGGCGAGCCGGAGTCAGTGTCGCGCATGTGTCTAAACGGCGTGGTCTTCACCGATCTCTCCCTCAAGCCGGCCGCCTACGAGATGTGGAAGTGCCAGGCGCCGGTGAAAATCGAGCCGGTCTCCGATGCCGACACCCGCGCGGGAAAGTTCCGCATCTTCAATCTCTACCTCGAATCCGGCCTTGACCATCTTGAGCTGGAATGGGACATCCAGGCGGACGGCGAAACGGTGCAATCGGGGCGCATGCCGCTGCCCGATGTTCCGCCTTGCGATGGGCTGGTGAAGTCAGCCGGACTCGCAGCCGCCGCGCTTGGCGGCTACACGCTGGAGCGGGAATCTTCATTCGTCGAGGTGCCCTTCTCCAAGCCCGATGTGCGGCCCGGCGCCGAATATTTCATCAACCTGCGCTGCGTGCTCAAGCAAGATGCGCCGTGGGCGGGCGCAGGCCACCCGATCGCGTGGGAGCAGGTGAAGCTGCCTGTCGCCGTGCCGGCGCTGCCGCCGCCGCTCCGCAACGCGTCCAGTCCAAAGGCGCCGATCGCCCTTGGCGCCGATCCCTTCTCAATGGTCTTTGATCCCGCGACGGCGGCTCTGAGCTCGATACGCGTTGGCGGAACAGAGCTGCTCGTCATGGGCTTTCACGAAAGCTTCTTCCGGGCGCCCACGGATATTGACGAGGCGCAGGGCGGCGACCACACCTATGCAGGGCTCTGGCGCGGCGCGGGCCTCGACAGGCTCGATCGGACTGTGGATGCCGTCGGCGTCAGCTCGCTGGACAAGGCGGGCGTGCGAATCGTGGCCGACACCACGTGTTCGCATGGAGGCAAGCCGCTATTCCGAACCAGGACACTGTATGCCTTCGAGGACGGCATGCTCTTTGTTTCAGCCGTCTTCAAAATGGCCGACGAGCTCCCGCTCCTTCCGCGCGCGGGGCTGGAGGCTGTTTTTGACGGATGCCTGGAGCGCGCCGAATGGTTCGGGCGCGGCCCGTTTGAGAACTATCCCGACCGGAAGAAGGCCGCCGTGGTCGGGCGCTACCGCGCCTCGGTCTCCGAGTCGGCTGTGCCCTACATATATCCATCGGAAAACGGATCGCGTCAGGACACGCGCTGGCTGGCGCTCACCCGCGCGGACGGGGTCGGCCTTCGTTTCAGAGCCGTGCAGCCTCTGTTCAGCTTTTCGGCATTGCACAACAGCGCGGAGGACCTGGCGCAGGCGAAGTATCTGCACGAGCTCCCGGTCCGGCAGGAAGTGTTCCTGCAGATGGATGCCGCGCAGAGCGGACTTGGCGGGGACACGGGCTGGACGCAGAACATCCATCCGGAGTTCCAGGTTCAGCCGGGCTGCCATATTTTTACGTTTCAAATTGAGCCAATGGGCGTAATAGAGAAGCTCTTGTAGTCCGCGTTACTATTAGCGGAGGACCTATTATGAAACAATCAAAGCTCAGTTGGAAGGTTAAACAGGATTGGCTTTGGAAACTTATGTCGTCCGTGTTCATCCTTTGCGCGGCAACGCTCACTTGCTCTGCCGCAACCTATTATGTCGCCACAACAGGCTCCGACGCGGAGGCCGGCACCAACTGGTCAACAGCGCTCCTCACGATCAGTAACGGAGTTGCGAAGGCCGATTCGGACGGCGGAGGCGGCGTTATCGTCTCGAACGGAACATATGTGCTCTCAGCGACGCTCAAGATCACAAATGCCATAACTCTAACCAGCCTTGAAGGGGCGGCCAATACCATTGTGGATGGAAATGAGGCAGTACGTTGTTTCTTCATCTCCCATGCCGATGCGGTAGTAGATGGATTTACCATCACCAAGGGATACGTCGCACTGGGGCTGCCTCCCGACGACGAGGGAGCAGGCGTATTCATCGCAACAAACGGCCTGTTATGTAACTCAATAATAATAAGCAATCAGGCATATCGAAGCGGCGGCGGCGTGCAACTTTATTACGGGGGCGTGGTTTCAAACTGCACAATAAGCCATAATATAGCGGACAAATACTGGGGCGGAGGCGCAAGATTGTATTACGGGGGTCTTCTGCAAAGATGTATTGTCAATAATAATATCGGGGGAGCGACTGCAACCGATCAACGCTATGGCGGCGGCGTTGTTGTCAACAGGGACCCCGGGATAGTCGAGAACTGCTTGATTATCGGAAACACCGCTCACATGGGTGGTGGCGTCTATATGGAGAACGGCGGCAAGATGCGAAATTGCACCGTGACCGGCAATACCGCTGTAAGGGAAGGCGGCGCCGGTGGTGTGGGCTATATCGGCACACAACACAATATCGCAAATTCAATAATCCATTTTAACAGCGCGCCGCCGGGAACAACGGAAAATTATGCCGGCAACAATGCGAGATTCTCATGCATAACGCCGCTGCCCGAAGGAGACGGGAACATAGCCGGCGATCCTGAGTTTGTGAATCGCCAGGAAGGCGATTTTCGCCTCGCCGCAGGATCGCCATGTGTTGACGCAGGCACTAATGAGCCTTGGATGAGCGGCGCAATTGATCTGGCCGGCAACAATCGAATTCTGAATGGCACAGTGGATATCGGCTCGTACGAACTCGACCCGAACGTGTTTGCCTGCAACCCCATTGCTGATTTTCCAAGGGGTTTTGCGGCGCATACCGTGATCTTCACGGCAAGCGTGGCGGGTTCGGACACAAACAACCTCTATTACAGATGGTCTTTCACAAATGAGGCCTTTATTGACCAGGAGGGATTCAGCCGGCGCGTCGTGACGAATGTGTACGAATCCGGGTTGCACACGGTTGCCCTCAGCGTTACGAACGGATCCGGTGACATAACTTCATTGGTCAAGACCAACTACATAATCGCGGGACCTGCCACCAACTATGTTTCCGCCTCCGGGTCGCATCAATATCCATACTTGAGTTGGGCGACTGCCGCGAATGACATACAATCAGCTGTTGACGCCGGCATTGACGGCACCGTGACACTGGCGGAAGAGGGCGTGCACAATCTGAATGGAACTCTCATAATAACCAACGGCATCACACTCGGAAGCCGGAGCGGGGCTTCATCCGCAACGCTGGCGGGGAATGGCGCGGAACGCTGTCTCTATCTGGGACACACAGGCGCAGTCGTGACGGGATTCACGATCAGCAACGGAGCGGCTGCCGGTTCCGGAGATGAGTTGCACGGAGGCGGTGCGTACTTTTACTACAGCGGCACTATCCGCGACTGCCTGATCACCGACAACTCGGCAATCGGGAACGGCGGCGGCGCATACCTGTTTCGAGGCGGCATTGTAATGAATTCCATAATCAGAAACAACACTCCGGGATGGGGAGGCGGCGGAAGCTATTTGTACTATGGCGGCACGGTTCAGAACAGCCTGATAGTCTGTAATATCGCCGGAAGACATGGCGGCGGGCTTCACACCTACGGCAGCGGGACCGTTCGGAATTGCACTATCACGAGCAATACCGTGACCGGCGCGACCTATAAAGGCGGGGGGATTTATTCGGATCGCGGCGGTTACATCGAGAATTCGATTATCTATTATAATACCGCGCCTAGTAATCAGAATTGGACCTATAACAGTACGGCCCCCGTCTACTTGCACTGCTGCACGGCGCCGACGAATGATCTCCCCGGCGACGGCATCGGGCACATTGAGAGTGATCCGATGTTTAAGAACGCCAGCGCCGGTTATTACCGCCTGCAGAAGGATTCGCCATGCATAAATGCCGGAACGAATGCCGCTTGGATAACCCCGGAAACAACGGACGTGCAAGGGAATTCCAGAATATTTCAAAGGATTGTGGACATCGGCGCCTACGAATGGACATCGAGAGGCACGCGGTTTATTTTTCGATAAAGACCGCGGCGGATTCCGGATATTTGGTTTCCCCGACAGATAAGGGTCTTAAACCATGACACCCAGAGAACGTGTTATTCGCGCATTGCGCTTCCAGGATGTTGATCGGATCGGTTTTTCAATGTACGAACCCCTGATTTCCACCCGGTCGGGAGGCAGGGAAGCATACGGTCCGGATGTTTGCGTTGTTGTGCGTGGCTCCTTTTTCAGGACGGAAATGCCGCAGGTAAAAGTGACCGACAAGACATTCACGAGAGAAGGGAAAAATGTTCGCAGAGTTCAATATGATACTCCGGTGGGCTCGGTTTACACCTTGGCGGAAACTGCCGAAAACGGGTTGAGCTGGCAGAAAGAAAAAATGTTCAAGGGTCCCGAAGATTATCGCACGCTTCTTTTCATGATCAAAGATGCATGTTATGAGGCTGATTATGGAGCGATAGCCACGGCTGAACGCAAATATGGCGAGCAAACGATCTTTCGGGGCAATCTTGGCCTGGAGCCGCTTCAGTCTTTTATATCAGGACCCTATATGGACATGACGATGTTTTGCTATGAATGGATGGACCGCAGGGACGAGCTGCTGAAGCTGTATTCAGCATTGGTCGAGAAAAAGCGCGAGATCTATCGCATTGCCGCCGCCGCGCCGGTCGGCCATTTCAATTACGGCGGGAATATCGTGCCGGAAATCATCGGGCCGGAGGAATACAAGACCTATTATCATAGAAAGAGCAGTTGGACAGGATGAACAGGATTAAGAGTCTGTAAATCAACAGGATAGGTTGCAAATGGATTGCACCTAAAAGGTGCAATCCATTTGCAATGTAAATCTTTCCTGTACATCATGCCTGCCCGCCGCAGGAGGGTTATCCTGTCAGAAAAAATTCTACTGCCGAATTTAGGATAATAGGTCTACTGTTTCTCCGGCCAGAGATTAGCAAGCATGCGGCGTGTTTCCGCCGTGACAAGTGACAACGCATCCGGTATCAGCTTTGCCCAGTACGTATACTTATCATTTGCCTCGTGACCGCCCCGAGTCGCAGCCTCCGGAGTGGGAAGATAGCCTGCATAGTGCCCCGCGCAATGAGCTATCAGGGTAACCTTCGATGGAGATGCTTCTTTCAGCGCCAATTGAGCATCCGCAAACGGCTCACCAGGCAACCCGACAATCGCCACGTCACCGACTCGGAACACTTGGATTTCATATGGAAGCCCTTCAGGCTCTCTCTCTGCACACAGGGCAATTCCGTAAGTAGATGCGGCTAAAAACCATTCCGGATCCACCTTGCCGGAACCATCAGGCAACAACCGTGGTGTCGGTGAAGCGGCCAGGATTTGCGTCACCTCATCCACTCTTTGCTTCGGCACCTCGCGCAGGGGAATGTGGATGGTGTGGCTCACCCATGATAAAGGCGTGGTCGCGCAGGGTTGTAGATTCTCAAATAAAGCTGCCGAGGTACGCGCCAGTTCACGCCCCTGTTTGATGTGATCCCATACATAACCTTTGCCATAAGGTCCAGGGTTGATGTTTCCGCAGCATCCGTTGATCACAACCGGTGTCCCGCAGGCAGAAGACATGGACTGCAAAGCATGTCGCCACGCTCCGGGCCAATCGGCGGAGACGGTCAACAAGTCGCCCTGCAGGAACACGTTGACAGGATGGCATGTGTAATGCAGGAGTGACAGCAAAGGTTTGCCACCTTTGCCATGTGCCGCCACAACGGTGACGGTCGGATCAATGACCCCTTCTTCGCGGCGGTTATAGGCAAGATCCTCTCTAATGTCCTGCCCAAACGACAAACCGACGGGCGCGCTGTTAGCAAGCGCTTCTCCGATGCCACCGATTATAGCTTCCACCGTCGGCTCTACGTAGGCGCTTTCGCAACCCCACAAATATTCTCCGGGGCCATGGGTATCGAGAGGGAAATCCGGATCCAACATGAAGCGACCCAGGCTCGGTGCGCTGTGGATCTGCAGCGCGTGTAGCATAATTGCCTCCGGAGACAGACCGAAACGACTTTCAGCAGCATTCCGAATATGGCGGGTCACCTCTTCCGTGATAATGCAGGTATCCAGGCTAATGAAACAACACGTGCGTGAACCCTCATGGAAGGTGACAACGCGTGCAGACAGTCTATCCGCTATCCGCTCACAAGGCCGGTGGTCACCCATCCCGCTTCCGGCGAGATGGATTCCCTCGTTGGGTGTGATGTCCGCGACAGCCAACCCAATTTCGAGCACTCGATCGCACATCTTTTTCGCTCCTTCATTTCCATTAAATTCAGATTTACTGATCCGGTTGGAAAATAATTTGGCACTTTTTCGCCGATTAAGC